>NZ_JBJZOJ010000033.1:0-81346 GCF_047200655.1 Streptomyces sp. MS06 | reverse complement strand
CTCCCTCCTGTCGGTGGAATACCCTCCCCCCCCCCCCCCCGGCGCCGGGCACCGTCACCCGCCTCCGGCGGACCTCAGGCGCCGCAGGACCTGAGGAACCTGCGGGTGCGGACCGCGATGGGCATCGGCTTCTCCGGCTCGCACGGGTACATGTCCTGCTCCACGATGGCGAACAGGTCCACGCCCAGTTGCTGGGCGGCCGCCAGCACGGGCTCGAGGGCCGGTACACCCGACGGTGGTTCGCACATCACGCCGCGCTGCACCGCCGGCCCGAACGGCACTCCGCCGGCCACCACCTCGGCGAGGATGTCCGGGTCGACCTGCTTGAGGTGCAGGTAGCCGATGCGCTCGCCGTAGGTCTCGATCAGCTTGACGCTGTCGCCGCCGCAGTAGGCGTAGTGCCCGGTGTCCAGGCAGAGGCCGACCAGGTCGGCGTCGGTGGAGTCGAGGAAGCGCACGACGTGCGCCTCGGTGTCGATGTGGGTGTCGGCGTGCGGGTGGACGACGATGTCGAGGCCGTAGGCGTCCCGCACCCGGCGCGCGAGCCGTTCCGTACCCCGGGTGAGATGAGCCCACTGCTCGCGGGTCAACTCGGGGGGTTCCAGCAACTCGGCGGTCTTGTCGTCCCGCCAGAACGACGGGATGACCACCAGGTGCTTCGCGCCCGTCGCCCGCGTCAGTCCGGCGACCCGGGAGACGTGCTCCCAGGTGCGCTCCCACTCCTCGGGACCGCGGTGCAGGCCGGTGAAGACGGTGCCCGCGGAGACCTTCAGACCGCGCTGTTCCACCTCGTCGTTGAGGCGGGCGGGGTCGGTCGGCAGGTAGCCGTAGGGGCCCAGTTCGATCCACCGGTACCCGGCCTCGGCCACCTCGTCCAGGAAGCGCTGCCAGGGCACCTGCCGCGGGTCGTCGGGGAACCACACGCCCCAGGAGTCGGGGGCCGAGCCGACCCGGATGCGGTCGAGGACAGCAGGCATGTCAGAAGGTTCCTTCCGGTGTCGGGCGCGCCGTGGGCACGCTGCGCTCGTTCCCTCGGACTGCCCGGTTGTGCGAAGCGATCCGTCGTTCCCGTACCTCGCCGTACGGCGGGAGGGGGCGGACCGAGGGGAAGGGGGGAGGCTGGGAGGGGGAGGTAGTGATCAGGGAGGGAGGGGAAGGGGACGATGGGTACACGCTAGGGGCCGTGCCGGCTTCCGGCACCACTCCCGGGGGCGGCAGGCTCCCGGGGGCGGCAGGCTCCCGGGGGCGGCAGGCTCCCGGCCCGTCGCTTCCCGCCCGGTCACTTCCCGTCCCTCATTCCCGTCCCCTTCATCTCCCGAGGAGCGTCGCACATGGCCGAGCCGGACCGGTCCGCCCCGTCCTTCGACCTGATCACGATGGGCCGCATCGGTGTAGATCTCTACCCTCTGCAGTCGGGCGTGCCCCTGGCCGACGTGGAGACCTTCGGCAAGTTCCTCGGCGGTTCGGCCGCCAACGTGGCGGTCGCGGCCGCCCGCCAGGGCCGCACCGCCGCCGTGATCACCCGAACGGGGGACGACCCGTTCGGCGTGTATCTGCACCGGGCCCTGAAGGAGTTCGGAGTGGACGACCGCTGGGTCACGCCCGTTGCCGCGTACCCGACACCGGTCACCTTCTGCGAGGTCTTCCCTCCCGACGACTTCCCGCTGTACTTCTACCGCCGGCCCAAGGCCCCCGACCTGGAGATCCGCGCCGAGGAGCTGGATCTCGCCGCCGTCCGCGCGGCCCGCGTCTTCTGGGTCACCGGCACCGGGCTGAGCGAGGAGCCGAGCCGGTCGGCCACGCTCGCCGCCCTGGAGGCCCGCGCCGGGGCCGGTACCGCCGTCTTCGACCTGGACTGGCGCCCCATGTTCTGGCGGGACACCGGGACGGCCCGCCCGTACTACGCGGAGGCGCTGCGGCACGCCACGGTGGCCGTGGGCAACCTGGAGGAGTGCGCAGTGGCAACCGGTGTGAGCGCGCCGTGGGCCTGCGCCGAGGCCCTGCTGTCGGCGGGCGTGGAACTGGCGGTCGTCAAGCTGGGCCCGCGTGGCGTACTCGCCGTGCACCGCGACGGCACCACCGCGGAGGTTCCGCCGGTGCGAGTCGAGGTGGTCAACGGTCTCGGCGCGGGCGACGCCTTCGGCGGTGCGCTCTGCCACGGCCTGCTGTCCGGGTGGGAGCTGGAGCGGATCATGCGGTACGCCAACGCGGCAGGCGCTCTCGTCGCATCCCGCCTCGCCTGCTCGTCGGCGATGCCGACCCCGGCGGAGGTCGACCGCCTCCTCACGCGTGGCGCCCCCTGAGTGCCCGCACGGGACTGCCACGCACTACCCGGGCGTCTCCCGCCGGCAGTCACCCGGATCCGCGGCGGCCGGGTGGACCGGCGGCCCCACCGCGGCCCCGGCGGATCGCCGGCCCACCGGGGCGCAAGGCGCGGCGGGCCCGCGGGCGCCGGCAGGGCATCGCGGTCGACCGGCACGCGCGACACGGTGGTCGGCCGGCACGCGCGACACGGTGGTCGACCGGCACGCGCGACACGGTGGTCGACCGCTGGCTGAGGTGCCCGGACGGGGACACTCTGGAGAGGGCGGCGGGCACCGGCCGCCGTCTGCTGTGTCCCGGACCCGACCCGGAGGAACGGACCTCTCATGAGCTGCCACATCCCCGCAGGAAAGACCGGCCGGGGCGTCCGTGCCGTCGACATCTCCCCCGAGACCGCCGGCTGGGGCCATGCGGGCCTGCGGGTGCTGCGGCTGCCCCCCGGCGGCTCGCACACCTTCGACACCGGCGACAGCGAGTGGATCGTCCTCCCGCTGGCGGGGGCCTGCACCGTCGACACGGGTGAGGAGACCTTCCGGTTGCACGGCAGGGCGAGCGTGTTCAGCGCGGTGAGCGACTTCGCCTACGTCCCCCGGGACACCGGGGTGACCGTCGGCTCAGCGGACGGCGGCCGGTTCGCGCTGGCCGGCGCCCGCTGCACCCGGCGGCTGCCCGCCCGCTACGGTCCGGCCTCGTCCGTCCCGGTCGAACTGCGCGGCGCCGGCAACTGCTCCCGCCAGGTCAACAACTTCGGCGCGGCGGGCGTCTTCGACTGCGACAAGCTGATCGCGGTCGAGGTGCTGACCCCCGGCGGCAACTGGTCGTCGTTCCCGCCGCACAAGCACGACGAGCACCGGCCCGGCGAGGAGTCCCGGCTGGAGGAGATCTACTACTTCGAGTTCGCCGCCCACGACGGCATCCCGGGCCTCGGCTACCAGCGGGTCTCGCCCTCCGGGCGGGGCGGCGGCACCGATGTGCTGGCCGAGGTCCGCGACGGCGACGTGGTGCTCGTCCCGGACGGCTGGCACGGGCCGTCCATGGCCGTGCCCGGCCACCACATGTACTACCTGAACGTCATGGCCGGCCCGGGAGCCGAGCGGGCCTGGCTGATCCGCGACCACCCCGACCACGCCTGGATCCGCGACACCTGGGCCGGCCGGGCCGTGGACTCCCGGCTGCCCCTGTGCGCCGCACCCAGGACGCCCCGCTGAACGTCTGCCGCCCCATCCGCCCCATCCGATCCGCCGAACTGCCGAACTGCCGAGGGGATCCTCGCCCTGCCGGCGCGGGCCGGCCTGGACGACACCGGCACGGCCGCCGCCTTCGAGTTCACACCTCGTCCAGTCGTGCCCGCTGATCCTCCGTCAGCTCGAGGTCGACCGCGGCCAGGCTCTCCTCCAGCTGTGCCACCGAGGACGCACCCACCAGCGGAACGATCGGCAGCCCGGAACCCATCTGCCAGGCCAGCACGACCTGGTTGACAGTGGCGCCGGCCTCCCGGGCCACCTCCCCCAGGGCGGCCAGCCGAGCGGGGGTGCCGGGGTGTTCGAAGTCCGCCCGCAGCGGCTTGTCCGCCCGGGTGTACGCGCCGGCGAGCAGCGGCGAGTAGGCGACCAGTACCAGTCCCGGCTCGGCCCGCAGGTAGCTCAGCAGCTCGGCGCCGGCATGTCCGAGGGAGCCCTCGGGGAACAGACCGCTGGGCATGTCGGTGCGCGGGCGCAGGTGGCTGTGCTGGTACTGCAGCACCTCGTATCCCGGCAGGCCCGCGGCCGCGGCCAGCGCACGGGCCCGTTCCACCCGCCAGACGGCGTGGTTGCTGACCCCGAGCAGGCCGACGGCACCCTCCGCGACGAGCCCGGCGAAGGCCTCCACGGTCTCCTCGACGGGGACGGTGCGATCCTCGATGTGCGCGTACAGCAGGTCCAGTCGCTCCACGCCGAGGCGTTCGCGGCTGCGGCGCGCGGACTCCTGTATCACCTTCGCCGACAGGCCCTCCGGATTGTCGACGAAACCGGTGCCCGGGGCGAGCGGTCGGGCGCCGAGCTTCGTCGCTATGACCACCTCGTCGCCGATCCCCCGACTGCGCCGCCAGCGCCCGAGGAGTTCCTCGCTCTGCCCGCCCTGACCGCCGTCGGTCCAGAACGCGTAGTTGTCGGAGGTGTCGATGAAGTTCCCGCCGGCCTCGACATAGCGGTCGAGGATCGCGAAGGAGGTGTCCTCGTCGGTGCGGGAGCCGAACAGCATCGCGCCGAGCGCGAGCACGCTCACCTCGCGGCGGGTGGCCGGGGCGCTGCCGATCGTGCGGTGTCTCACGGTGCTTCCTCCTCCTCGGCCGGACCGTCCGGCTCGCCGGGGAGTCTGCAGCCTGGAGCGCACTTCAGGTCAAGCGCGGGCCGCGCCCGGGACCGTCGCGGCAGGCCGAAGCCCCGCAGGAGCCCGCGGAAGGTGGTCGTGGTCCGCTTCGCGCTCGCGGAGCAGCGGGGAGCGGGGAGCGGAGAGTGGCGCAATGATCAACTGCGGCTACAAGACGGTGCGGAACGCCCCTGCGGGTTCCTCATGGCGGGCGTATGGAACGAGCTCGGCGAGCTGAGCGCGGATCTCGCAGGTCTCTACCGCGACCTGCACGAGCATCCCGAACTGTCGCTGCGGGAGCACCGCACGGCCGGGCTCCTCGCCCGATCGCTCCGTGCCGTCGGCTTCGAGACCTCCGAGCAGGCTGGCGGCACGGGTGTGGTCGGCGTGCTGCGCAACGGTGACGGGCCGGTGGTGACGGTGCGCGCCAGGCCGGGGCGGCGCCCAAGCCCCCCGAGATCGTGTGGACGCACAGCGCCCCGCTGCTGGTCAGCGACCCGGAGGCGACCGCGGCCACCGTGTCGGCGTTCTCGGCGCACTTCGGCGAGGACCGCCTGCTGCCGATGCCCCCGGTCGCCGCCAGCGAGGACGTCGGCGTCTTCGGCGACGCCGCGGGCGTGCCCACCGTCTTCTGGTTCTGGGGCGGCCTCGACACCGAGACCGCCGCCGCGGCTCTCGCCTCCGGGAACAGCGACTCGCTGCCGAGCAACCACTCCGCGTACTTCGCCCCGGTCGTCGAGCCGACGCTGAGCACCGGAGTGCAGGCGCTGGTCGTGGCCGCCCGCACCTGGCTCACCGGACCCATCGCTTCCTGACTCGCGTGCCGTTCCATCCGAACCAGGGCCGTGCACCGCGGTTCGGCGCCCGCGCCGGCGACTCCCTCGGCCCGGCCCGCGGAGCGAACGGCGCGCGGAGGCCAACCGCGGAGGAATCCCGCGCCGCACTGCCCGTAACGGTTTCGCCAAATCTCCCGGCAGCAGAGCCCCACACCTTGTTAGGCGAGCCTTACCTGACTTAGTTTTGGCGTGCTTCCCGCGTACGAAAGGCCGGAGTCCCTCATGTCCAGCGCGAACATCGCCCTACTCGGCGCCATCGCGGGTTTCACCATCTACCTCGGCCTTCCCGTCGGTCGCCTGCGCACGCCCGCACCGCGCCTCAAGGCGGGTCTGAACGCCGTGGCCATCGGCATCCTGACCTTCCTCGTCTGGGACGTCCTGACCCACGCCTGGGAACCGGTCGACGAGGCGCTGAGCAAGCACGCATGGGCGAACGTCGCGTCCGGGGGTGTCACCCTGGCCGCAGGACTCACGATCGGGCTGGCCGGACTCGTCCACTACGACGCCTGGGTCGGCCGCCGCCGTGCCGCCACCGCACGCCCGACCGGGCCCGGTGCCGCTGCCACCGCCGAACTGGCCCCGAGGACCCGCAGCCAGGCGGGCTCACTCGCGCTGATGATCGCCACCGGCATCGGCCTGCACAACTTCGCCGAGGGCCTGGCCATCGGCAACTCCGCCGCCCAGGGCGAACTGTCCCTCGCCCTGCTGCTGATCATCGGGTTCGGCCTCCACAACGCCACCGAGGGCTTCGGCATCGTCGCCCCCCTGGCCGCCGAGGGCGAACGCCCGTCCTGGTCGACCCTGCTGTGGCTCGGCCTGATCGGCGGCGGCCCCACCTTCCTCGGCACCCTCATCGGCCAGCACCTGGTCGACGACACGCTGTCGATCGCGTTCCTCGGCCTCGCCGCCGGGTCGATCCTCTACGTGGTCATCGAACTGCTCGCCGTCGCCCGCAGGACCGGGCTGAAGACCCTCACGACCTGGGGAATCCTGCTCGGCCTCCTGCTGGGTTTCGCCACCGACGCCGTGGTCACGGCAGCCGGCGCCTGAAGGCGGCGACACTCCCGCGCCGGCGACCACCGCACCTCTGCGCCCCCGGCGCCCGTCCAGCGCGACGGGCCGTGGGCCGAGCCCGGACCGCGCCGGCCCGCGCCTGCCCGCCGGTGGGAGCGCCACGGCGTAGGGCGTGCCTGTGCTCGTCGTCGGCCGACCCGGCGCGGGCGAGATGTGGCGGCCCCGCGCGGCCGAGGGGTCTCGCGGGACGTGCGAAACGAACGGAGAGCCGATGCGACTGCCCATCACCATCCGGCACGCACGCCTCGGATCAAGGGACTTCAAGGTCATCCGTCCTGCCGGGCCGGTACCCCACGCGGTACTCGTCGATCACGACCGGCACCTGGACGCCTACCTCGACGAGGACGCCGCACGCTGGATCGGTGGCCTGTGGGTACTCGCCGCCACGTCACCTCGCGCGCTGATCCACCTGCCGATCCGCGGCAACAAGCCGCCCTCCCGCACCCTGCCGGAGGACGCGACACGCCGCCTGGATCTCGTGCTGCTGCATCACTCGCTGCAGTTCGCGCCCGCACGCTGGAAAGAGCTCCGCCACCGCCTCGGTGCGGGCCTTCCGCGGACCGTGACACTGCCCGGTCCAGAGCTCGAGAGCGATGTCGAAGTCGACCACGAGGCGCGGCACCACCGGGAGAACCGGGACCTGTTCCACCAGCACCTCCACGCCGAGACCCTGTTCATGACCGGCAGTGCCAAGGTGTTCAGGGAGACCGCCCGGCACTTCCTCGACGTCGCTCGCAACGGGCCCGGCTACGTCCCCGTCCACCCGAACCACCCCTACTTCTGCACGGAGCTCCACTCCAACGACGGCATCCTCGGCGACGCTCGGGAGATCCACATCGAGTACTGCGACGAATGGGGCTCCTGATCGGACAGTCGCAGAGGGAGAGGGAGGGGGAGGGGATTCGGGTGGTTCCCGCGCCCGACTCCACGATGACGCCCGGACGTACACGGGATCACGGCCGCCGGAGCAGTGGTCTCCGCACACCTCAGCGTGCTGCGCGCACCGCGCTCGTCGCCGAGCCCGATCGTCGTCCCCGTCGACAACGGTCAGGGGCACCGGTCCCGACTGATCCCCAAAAATAATCAAGGGTCGGTTTCGGACGACACCGAAACCGACCCTCACCTGCGACTCTCACGAGTCGGGACGACAGGATTTGAACCTGCGACCCCTTGACCCCCAGTCAAGTGCGCTACCAAGCTGCGCCACGTCCCGATGCGCTTCGCGCGGTGCCCCGCGTGATCGCGCGAAGAGCACTCTACCTCACGCCGGAAGGCCTGCGGGACGCCCGACGGCGGGCGGGGGACAATCGGGCGTATGGACGGTACTGGACGGACGGGTGGGGCTGCTTACGGCCGAGCGACGGGCGGCCGGGCGGCGGGCGGCCGGGCGGCGGGCGGCCGGGCGGCGGGCGGCCGGGCGGCGGGCGGCCGGGACCGGGACGAGGCGGGCCGGGCCCGCAACGCCCGGCCCCGGGACGGGCTCGGGCGGCCCCTGCCGTACGGCGCGCAGGGGATGCCGCGGCAGCCCGAGGGGGTGGTGCGCCGTCCGGAGGAGACCGTCGCGCAGGCGCAGGCGCTGCTGGACGCCGGCAAGCCGTTTCACGCGCACGAGGTCTTCGAGGACGCCTGGAAGTCCGGGCCGGCGCGGGAGCGGTCGCTGTGGCGGGGTCTGGCGCAACTGGCCGTCGGCCTGACGCACGCCGCTCGCGGGAACGCGACGGGCGGGGCACGACTGCTGCGGCGCGGAGCCGTGGCGGTGGCCGAGTGGTCGGCCGCCACGGGCGAGCGGCGGCCCTACGGCATGGACCTGCCGGGTCTGGCCCGTTGGGCGCGGGACCTGGCGAGCGAGGTCGAGCGCGCTCACGGGCCGGTGGACGCCAGGCGCGCGGGGCCCCGGCTGCTCGGTTAGCCGGGCGGTGCCGTCGCCGGAGGCCGCGTACGGCAGACTCGGGGCGTGCGGAAGATTCAGGTCATCGGTATCGGTGCGGGCGACCCCGAGCAGCTCACCCTCCAGGCGGTCGCGGCGCTGCGGGAGACGGACGTGTTCTTCGTCCTGGACAAGGGCGAGGCGAAGAGCGACCTCACGGGGTTGCGCCGGGACATGCTGCGGGCCCATCTGCCCGAGGGCGCGTACCGCGTGGTCGAGGCGCGGGACCCGCAGCGCGACCGCGGGGCGGGCGGCGCCGCCTACTCGCCGGCCGTCGGCGACTGGCGCCGGGCACGGGCGGACATCTACGAGCGGCTGATCGCCGGGGAGCTGGACGAGGACGGGACCGGCTCGTTCCTGGTGTGGGGCGACCCGGCGCTGTACGACAGCACGATCGGGATTCTGGACGAGGTGCTTCGGCGGGGCACGGTCGACTTCGCCTATGACGTCGTGCCCGGCATCAGCAGCGTCGCCTCGCTGGCGGCCCGGCACCGGACGGGGCTGAACCGGGTGGCACGGCCGGTGCAGATCACGACGGGCCGCCGACTGGCGGAGGGCTTCCCGGAGGGCGTGGACGACGTGGTGGTGATGCTCGACGCCCACCAGGCCTTCCTCCGGTACGCGGGCGAGGACATGGAGATCTACTGGGGCGCCTACCTGGGCACCCCGGACGAGATCCTGGAGTCCGGTCCGATCGCCGAGGCGGCCCCGCGGATCGAGCGGTTGAGGGCCGAGGCCCGCGAGCGCAAGGGTTGGATCATGGACACGTATCTGCTGCGCCGCGGCCCGGAGGACACCTGACCCGCGGCCCGGAGGGCACCTGACCCGCCGCCCGTACGGACCGCTGCGGGTGCGGGGGTGGCATGCGGGTGTGACCGTGTCCTCGTGACAGTCGCCGAGGAAACCGCCGCTCCCGCCGGCCGGCCGCCCGTTCTGGACACCCGCCGCCGGAACATCGTCTTCGCGACGATCATGCTGGGGGTCCTGCTCGCGGCCCTCGACCAGACGATCGTGGGCACGGCACTGCCGACGATCGTGTCGGACCTGGGCGGTGCCGAGCACATGTCGTGGGTGGTCACCTCGTATCTGCTCGCGGAGACCGTGGCCACGGCGCTGGTGGGCAAGTTCGGCGACCTGTTCGGGCGGAAGGCGGTCTTCCAGGTCTCGGCGGTCGTGTTCATCAGCGGCTCGTTCCTGTGCGGCCTGTCGACCGACATGACCCTGCTGATCGTCTGGCGGGCGGTGCAGGGCGTGGGCGCGGGCGGGCTGATGGTGACGGCGATGGCGCTGATCGCCGATGTCGTCCCGCTCCGGGAACGCGGCAAGTACCAGGGCGCCATCGGGGCGGTGTTCGGCGTGGCCACGGTGATCGGGCCGCTGCTGGGCGGGCTGTTCACCGACCATCTGACCTGGCGGTGGGCGTTCTACGTCAACGTGCCGATCGCGATCCTGGTCGTCGTCGCGGCCGCGCGTACGATCCCGGCGGTGAGGTCGGCGTCCCGGCCGGTCATCGACTACCTGGGGATCGCGCTGGTGGCGGCCGGGGCGAGTGCGCTGATCCTCGCGACCAGTTGGGGCGGCAACCAGTACGCCTGGGGGTCCGGCGTCATCATCGGCCTGTTCGCGGGCGGCGCGGTCGCGCTGGGGCTGTTCTGCTGGGCCGAGGCGCGGGCGCGGGAGCCGATGCTGCCGATGCGGCTGTTCGGGAACCCGGTGTTCACTGTCTGCTCGATCCTCAGCTTCATCGTCGGTTTCGCGATGCTGGGGGCGATGACGTACCTGCCGACGTACCTTCAGTACGTCGACGGCAACTCGGCGACGATCTCCGGGGTGCGGACGCTGCCGATGGTCGTCGGCCTGCTCATCGCGTCGGTCTTCAGCGGCAACGTGGTCAGCAGGACCGGCCGGTACCGCTTCTTCCCCGTGGCGGGTTCGCTGGTGATGGGTCTCGGCCTGTATCTGATGTCGCTGATGGGGCCGGCGACGGGGGTGTGGCCGGAGTCGCTGTACATGTTCGTACTCGGCACCGGCATCGGCCTGTCCATGCAGGTGCTCACGATCGCCGTGCAGAACACCGTCGACTACGCGGACCTGGGCACCGCCACCTCGGGCGTCACCTTCTTCCGCACCCTGGGCAGCTCCTTCGGCACCGCCGTCTTCGGCACGATCTACGCCAACTCGCTCGCCCCGAACCTCCGTGACGGAGTCGCGGCCGCCGCGCGGGCGAGCGGAGTGGACCCGGCGTCGCTGTCGGCCGCGGCGACCAGCCCGCAGGGGCTCCACCGGTTGCCGTCCGGGACTGCCGCGCCGGTCGTCCAGGCGTACGCCGACACCATCCAGACGGTGTTCCTGTGGACCGTGCCGGTCGCCGCGCTGGGTTTCGTGGTCGCCCTGTTCCTCAGGCAGGTGCCGCTGCGGGACAGCGCGCGGATGGGCTCCACCGACATGGGCGAGGGCTTCGCCACCCCGCAGGACGCGAACTCGCAGCGGGTGCTGGAGACCGCCGTGGCCAAGATCATCGGCAGCGCGGACCCGGACACGTCGCGCCGGATCGTACAGGGCTCGGGCACCCGGCTCGACGTGGCGGGAGCCTGGGCGGTGATGCAGGTGGAGCTGTTCACCCGGCTGGTCGGCCACGCCGGGCTGGGCCTGATCGCCGCCCGCCGGCACCTGCCGCCGGAGGTGCTGCTGCCGGTGTTCGACCGCATGGTCGAGGAGGGGTACCTGACCCGCCACGGCAACCTCCTCTCACACACCGAGGCGGGCTCCCGCCAGGCCGCGCTGATCACCTCGGCGTGGGCATCCTGGCTGGAGGAGCGCGTCGAACGGGACGTGGGGCACCCCACCGGCCGGGAGTTGCGCGCCGCGGTCGACACGATCGCCAAGCGGCTGCTGGTGGAGGACCTCGGCGACGGGCCGGCCGGGACGGCGGGGCAGCCGGAGGCGGTGGCGGCCGCCTGACGGTCCGGAACCGGCGGCCGGAGCCCCCGGCGGCGGGAGCGGGGAACGGGGCGGGAGGGCCCAGGGGGCGGGCGGGCAAGCGCAGGAAGCGGGCGGGTAGGCGGCTGTGAGCGGGCGCGGAGCATTGGCAGCATGCCCGGCGCGGTGCCGGCGTCCGGTCACGGCCGCCGCAGGCCCAGCTGCCGCAGCGCGCCGTCCGCATCGGGCACCGTCTGCGCGCCGTCGGGCAGCGGCGGCCGCCGGACGAGCACGACGGGCAGCCCGAGTTCCCGGGCGGCGGTGAGTTTCGCGGCCGTCGCCGTTCCCCCGCTGTCCTTGGTCACCAGGACGTCGACGCGGTGGCGGTGCATCAGTGCCCGCTCGTCGGCGACGGTGAAGGGTCCCCGGGCCAGTACCACGTCGGCGCGGGCGGGGAGCGGTGGGGCGGGCGGCTCCACGGAGCGGACCACGAAGTGCAGGTCCGCCAGATCGGCGAAGGCGGCGAGGCCCAGCCGCCCGGTGGTCAGGAACACCCGGCGCCCCAGCCGGGGCAGCAGCTCGGCGGCGCCCTCCAGGGAGGGGACGGAGCGCCACCGGTCGCCGGGCGACGGCTGCCAGCCGGGACGGCGCAACACCACCAGCTCCCGTCCGGTGCGTGCGGCGGCACGCGCGGCGTTCGCGGTGATGGCGGCGGCGAAGGGGTGGGTGGCGTCGACGAGTGCGTCGACGCGCTGTTCCCTCAGCCAGGCGGCGAGGCCTTCGGCGCCGCCGAAGCCGCCGGTACGCACCTCACCGTCGAGCGCACCGGGGTGAGCCACCCGACCCGCCAGCGAGGTCGTCACCCGCACCCCGGGCAGGGCGGCGAGCGCGGCGGCCAGCAGACGGGCCTCGGTGGTGCCGCCGAGGACCAGAATGTGGCGGACCGGGCCCATCAGGCGGGGGCGCCGTCCGTGCCGCGGGCCAGCCGGTCCAGCCACTCGTGGAGCAGGGCTGCTTCGGCCGGGCTCAGTCCCGGTGGGACATCGCGCAGCCGTGCGCTCAGGGTGGCCGCGGCCGCGGGGACCGGGTCGGCGGCCGAAGCGGTGTCCGCGGCGGCCCCGGCGGTCTGGGTGACGGAGCCGATGACGGCGTCGCGGACGCGGGCGGAGAACGCCGGGTCGCGGTAGACCGCCGGCCGGGCGACCAGGGACAGGGCGACACCGGTGTTGGCGGACATCACCATGCGGGCGGCCAGCTCGGGTGCTGCGGTGAGACGCCCGGCGGCGGCGCAGCGGTCGATCGACCGGCGCAGGAGCTGGTGCGCTTCGTCGACGGCGTCGGGCGGCACGGGCAGCCCGGGCGAGAACATCAGCCGGTAGTGGTTGGGGTGCTCCAGGGCGAAGCGCACGTGGTTGTCCCAGCCGTCCCGGAGGTCCTGGACGGGGTCGGCGCCCGGGCGTGCGACGCGCTTGGACTCCAGGTACTCCTCGAAGCCCTGGTCCACCACGGCGGCGAGCAGCCCGGCCTTGTCGCCGAAGTGGCGGTACAGCACGGGCGCGCCGACGCCCGCGGCCTCGCACACCGCGCGGGTGGAGAAGTCCGCGTCGGGCGAGGCGGTCAGCAGCTCGGTCGCTGCTTTGAGGATGCGTTCCCTGACGTCCATGGGGTCAGTCTACGCGATTCGTAGCACCGATACCGAATTACCCCTAGCGTCGATACGGAACTGTGTTATCGTCGATTACGTCGAATCGAGAGCGACGCTACAACGGAGGTTGATGATGACTGCCACTGCTGCACCCACTGCCGTCGACCGGCCCGCCGGCACCGGCCGGAAGGTCGCGATCGTGACCGGCGGATCCCGCGGCATCGGCCGTGCGGCGGTGCGCCGCCTCGCGGACGACGGCTTCGCCGTGGTCGTCGGCTTCGCCGGGCACAAGCAGGCCGCGGAGGAGGCCGTCGGCGAGGTGGAGGCCGCCGGCGGCGCGGCGATCGCCGTCCAGGCCGACGTGGCCGAGGAGGAGCAGGTCGCTGCGCTGTTCGACGCGGCCGAGCGACGGTACGGGGGCCTGGACGCGGTCGTGCACGCGGCCGGCCGGATGGCGCTCGCCCCGGTGGCCGAGCTGGACCTCGCGGAACTGGACGCGCTGCACCGCACCAACGTCCGCGGCACCTTCGTCGTGGCCCGGCTGGCGGCCCGCCGGATCCGCCCGGGCGGTGCACTGATCACCTTCTCCACGTCCGTGCTCGGCCTCGCACTGCCCGGCTACGGCGCGTACGCGGCGAGCAAGGGCGCCGTCGAGGCGCTCACCCTGATCCTGGCCCGCGAGCTGCGCGGCCGGGACGTCACGGTCAACGCGGTCGCCCCCGGCCCCACGGCGACCGAACTGTTCCTCGACGGCAAGGACGAGGAGACCGTCGCCCGTCTGGCCGCCCAGCCGCCGCTGGAGCGCCTGGGCACACCGGAGGACATCGCCTCGGTGGTGTCGTTCCTCGCCGGTCCGGCCGGGCGCTGGGTGAACGGCCAGGTCGTGCGGGCCAACGGCGGCATAGTCTGAGCGCACGGCCTGAGCCCGCACGGCCGACCGTCGACCGGGGCGGCCACGGTCAGCGACGGCCGGTCCACCGGAGTGAGCGGGCGGCCGATGGCGGCCGAGGCCCTGGTGGCCCAACCGGACTGCGCTGTCAGGCGGTCGGGCGACCCATACGGCCCGCTCGAAGTTCCCGCTCGAGGTCCTGGCTTCGCCGGTCGAAGCAGAGACCACTTGTCGACGGGTTTCGGCCTGTCCTCACCGGTCGCCGTCCTGTCGGCGAAGGCCGTCGAGGATGACGTTCATCAGAGGCCGTACCCTTGACGCCCATTCGTCCCGGTCCAGTCGGCCGAGGAAGGCGATGAGCAGGAGGACCCCGCGGGCGTCCACGTCCGTGCGGATGGAACCGGCCGCCTTACCCGCGTCCAGCAGCTGGGCGAGGGCGCCTTCGATGGGGTGCCGGCTGTGGGCGACGAGGTCCTGCCACGCCGCAGGCTCGAGCGCGGCCAGGACGCCGCGCTTGACCCCGGCGTAGTCGACCACTCGGGTGAACAACGCCGGCGTCGCCCCGATCAGCCCGCTCGCCGACCTCGACACCGAAGGCTGGTCGACCATGATCGATGTGAACCTTCGCGGCATGCTCAACGGCGTCGCCGCCGCGCTGCCCGTCTTCCGCAAGCAAGGTTCGGGCCACCTGATCAGTATCGTCTCCGTGGCCGGCCTGAACGGCGCGTCCCCCACGATGGCCGTCTACGCCGCGACCAAGAACGCGGTCCGCACCGTCCACGAGGGGCTGCGCGCGGAGTCCACCGACGGGGTGGTGCGCACGACGGCCATCTCGCCGGGATACATCCGCACCGATCTCGCCGACTCGATGGCAGACCAACGTATCCGCGAGCAGACGCGCGAGCGCATGGACTCGATGGGCATCCCGCCGGCCGCAGTCGCCCGCGCAGCGGCCTTCGCCGTCGAGCAGCCCGGCGACGTCGAGATCGGCGAGATCAACGTTCGCCCCACCGTCCAGGCATGACACCCGTCGTCACCGCTCACGCGAGACGGTCGCCGGCCGCTTGCGGAAGCCACTGTTCGACCCGCCGCGCCGACGTGTGGCTCACAACTCGGGACTGAGCCCCGACCCTCAGCCGCCGGCCTCGCCGTACTCACCGGCCAGGCGGATCGTCACGTTCCCGAGGCCGACCTCGGCCTGCCTCCCCGGCATGTCGGCCTGTCGAGGATCCGCAGGAGGACCCACCCGGCGGGCACCCCTCGCAGGGCATCCCGGGCGGAGCGACGCCCGGGCCCGCCGGTGCGGCGGACGGGACGGGACGCGTCCGGCCCGCCGCGGCGTCAGTGCCGTTCGACGAGGAGAGCGCTGCCCTGGCCGACGCCGACGCACATGGTGGCCAGGCCCCGGTGCGATCCGGTGCGGCGCATCCGGTGCAGCAGAGTGGTCAGGATGCGGGCGCCGGAGCAGCCGAGCGGGTGGCCCAGGGCGATGGCGCCCCCGCTGGGGTTGACCAGGTCGGGGTCGATGCCGAGCTGGTCGACGCAGGCGAGCGCCTGGGCGGCGAAGGCCTCGTTGAACTCGGCCTCCTGCACGTCGCCGAGTTCCCAGCCGGCCCGACCGAGGACCTTGCGGGTGGCCGGGACCGGGCCGATACCCATCACGTCGGGGTGCACGCCGGCCGACGCCCCGGCCACGTACCGGCCCATGGACTCGAGGCCGAGGTCGTTCAGTGCTTCCTCGCTGACCAGCAGCAGTCCGGCGGCGCCGTCGTTCATCGGTGAGGCGTTTCCCGCGGTGACCGTGCCGCCGGCCCGGAAGACCGGCTTGAGCCGTGCCAGCCGCTCGGGAGAAGTGTCCTCGCGGATGCACTCGTCGGCGTCGACGACCACGCCGTCGGGGCGTTCGACGGGCAGCAACTCGTGGTCGAAATGGCCGTTCTTGCGCGCCAGCGCCGCCAACCGGTGGCTGCGCAGGGCGAACTCGTCCTGCCGCTCGCGCGGGACGCCGTACCGCTCGGCGACCTCCTCGGCGGTCTCCCCCATGGACAGCAGACCGTGCAGATCCTTCATCGCCGGGTTGACCAGGCGCCACCCCAGCCGGGTGTCGGCGGTCTCCATACGGTGCGGCAGCGCCTCGTCCGGGCGCGGCAGCACGAAGGGCGCGCGGCTCATCGACTCCGACCCGCCGGCGAGCACGATGTCGGCCTCGCCCGCCGCGATGGTGCGGGCGGCGGCCGTGACCGCCTCCAGTCCGGATGCGCACAGCCGGTTCACGGTCGCCCCGGGGACGGACTCGGGAAGCCCGGCGAGGAGGGCCGCCATGCGGGCCACGTTGCGGTTGTCCTCGCCGGCCTGGTTGGCGGCTCCCCAGTAGACGTCGTCGACGCGGGCCGGGTCGAGTGCGGGCACATCGGCGACGAGTCCGCGCAGCACGGCGGCGGCGAGGTCGTCGGGGCGCACCGCGGAGAGGGCTCCGCGCAGTTTGCCGATGGGCGTGCGGCGGGCGGCCGCGAAGTGGACGGGACGCACTACAGACTCCTGACCGTCATCGCTCAGCTGAGACCATTAATTAGCACTGCTAGTTTTGGACTATAGACCGTCCACCCGCACTCTGGGAAGATCCTCCGAGATCCCGCGCCCTCACCGGCGCCGGTTGCCGGTGCCGGAGCCGAACGACGAACGACGAACGACGAAGTCTGGAGGAGACATGACGGACGCCCGCACGCACCTCCTGAGCGGGACCCATGGCGTCCTCGCGGTCCGCGAATGGCCGCGGGAGCGGCCCCGCTGCGTCGTCCTGATCGCGCACGGCTACGGCGAACACGCCGGCCGCTACGCCGAGGTGGCCGAGGTGCTGCGCACCCACGGCGCGGCAGTCTACGGGCCCGACCACGTCGGCCACGGGCGGTCGGCGGGCGAGCGCGTGGTGATCGACGACTTCGAGGACGTGGTCACCGACGTGCACGCGGTGGCCGCCCTCGCCCGCTCCGCGCACCCGCACGCGCCGGTCGTCCTGATCGGCCACTCCATGGGCGGTCTGATCGCCGCCCGCTACGCCCAGCGGTACGGCGACTCACTCACCACGCTGGTGCTGTCGGGACCGGTGATCGGCGACTGGAGGACCCCGCGCCGACTGCTCGACCGGGCAGCGGAGCTCGGCGAGATCCCCGACGTCCCGGTCAGCCCGGCCGCGCTGTCCCGCGACCCCTCCGTCGGTGCGGCGTACGCGGCGGACCCCCTGGTATGGCACGGCCCGATGAAACGGCCGACGCTCCTGGCGTTCGTCCGCACGCTGGACACCGTCGCCCGGTCCGGCGACGTCGGAAGGCTCCCGGTGCTGTGGCTGCACGGCGACGACGACCGACTGGTCCCCCTCCCCGGCAGCCGCACCGGTGTCGAGCGGCTGAGCGGAGGCGCGCTGACCGAGCGGATCTTCCCGGGCGCCCGGCACGAGGTGTTCCACGAGACCGACCGGGCGGAGGCCTTCGCCGAGCTGACCCGGTTCCTGGACAGCGTGCTCATCGACCCCGGTCGATGAGCAGGAGCGAGCCCGGGACCGGATCCCGGCCCACCGGTGGCGGTCGTGCACCGGCTCGGGCAAGGTGCTGTGCCTGGTCTGGAGTTGGCCCCGAGACGTGGCCTTCCCTCACCGCCGGCCGGAAGCCGGGGTCCGCCTCTCCCTGTCGAACGGCAGGAGCGTCTCTAATCAGCTGAGCGAACCAATGCGAGTCGTAGTGTCTGGTTCGGGTTCTGCCCAGTGTGGAGGGGTGGCGTGAGTGTGCAAGTGGAAGCCCGCGCCCAACGCCGCCCCTCGTGGCCTGTGCCGGGTGGTGGGTGTGCTGATCGTCGTCACGTCCTGGTCCCGGTGGGCTGCGCGGGGCAGCCGGGTCCGGGCCGTGTGAGCGTGTCCCTCCGGACGCTTGCCCGCCGGGCCCTGCGGCCTGGCGGGGGAGGGTGTCCGGCGTCGCCTGGGCGTCGGACGTGCTGCATGACGCCGGGTGGGTCCGGTCTTCGACCGGTCCTTCCGGCTGGTCTTGGCGGTCGGGGTGACCACGGCTGCGGCTTCGAGCTCGTCCACCACGCTGCGGATGACCATGGCGCCGCTGGCGCGGTCCACCACAGTCTTTGCCTGGTGGGTGAAGCCGCGGGCGGCGATGCGTTTCCACGCGCCGGCGTCGCGGTCGCCCTGGTAGCCGCAGGAGCCGCAGACAGCCCATTTCCATCCCGGCTTCGTGGGCCGGTCTGGTGCCTTTCGGTGCCGCAGTGGTGTGAGGCACCGCGGGCAGTGCTTGGAGGTGTTCCGTGCCGGGACGGTGACGACGGCGATACCGGTCTCGGCGGCCAGGTGCCGCATGCGGTCCACGATCTGCCCGCGCACCGTCTGGGACATGCGCGTGTTGTGGGTGCGGCCCATCCCCAGGGCCTCCATCGAGCGGAGGTCCTCGACGTAGATCACCGTCGCCGAGGCGGCAACCGCCTGGTCGACGGCCCACCGTGCGGCGGCCCAGGCGAGCGAGTCGTTGAGGTTGGAGCGCCGGTCGCAGACGTGCCGGATCTCCTGGGCGAGGACCTCCCGCCTGCCGGCCAGCGGATGCCCGGCGTCACCGTCGATGAGCCGCTGGTACCGGTCGGCCTTGGCGTGCAGGTCCTCGGACAGGCGCCGCAGACGGTGCTGCTTGGCCAGGACACCACAGGCCCGGAACATGCCGCCCGCGCCAAGCGGGGTGATACGCCCGTCGTCGTGGAGACGGGCCGCCCCGGCGGACAGCAGGGTGTTCAAGCCCCAGTCCACACCCAGCGCGACCGTGTGCCCGGTCCGCTGGGACGCTTCGCGGCCCTGGATGTACGCAGCAGCTCCATGAACCCAACCATACATACGCAACACTAGGGATGACTAACGAAGTTGGTGAGCCTATGACTGACCGAGCCGGCCCTGTCGTCCACGTGTACGAAAACGGGGAGATGGTGTTCGATCCGTCCCTGCCCGCCGACGTGTTGACGGGGCTGCGTTCGAACACGGCAGAGCTGTACGAAGCGGCCCCGGGGACCGAGCCTCGCTTCCACCAGCTTCGGCGCGAGCGGATTGCAGCGGGTGCCGTCGTCTGGTGCCTGGTCGTCGCGGTGACGTCGGTCGCGGCGTATGCGGCCGGACCGGTGCTCGCGTGGGTGATCGGGATGCTGGGCGTGTTCGCCTACGTCCCCTGGAACGCGGTGGACCGTCGGGCCAACATCAACGGGGTCCTGGCCATCCAGGGGTTGCTGAGCCTGCCGTTGTTCCTGCCGTTGGGGATTTCGTTCGTGATCCTGCCCGATCTCTCGCCTGGCACCGCGATCCTCAGGCTGGCGGTGCTCGGCCTCCTTCCCTATGGAACCTTCGTCGGTCCGGGAAGACTGACACCGGGCGACCGAGCCTGCGTCGTGGGTCGGGACCGGTTTGTTCGGCTCTCCCAACTGAGCTACAAGGAATGCCAGTTGTTGCGGCGGGTGCAGTCGGCGTACGAACGGGTGGCGGAAGCACAGCGGCTGCTGGCTCCGGCGTTCGACGCGGGCGAGGTCCTCAAGGCACTGCATGAGCAGGCGTGGCGGCTTGCCTCCCGGATGGCGGAACTCGCGCCGCTGACCCGGGAGGTGGATCGGTTGAGCAAGGAGGCCGCCACCGAGCACGTGCGCGCGTCGCTGCGCCCGCAGGCCGAGGCCGTGGCAGCGGCCAGAGCGGCGGACGCCGCCGTGGTGCGGTCCATCGAGGACTACATCCACCCGGTGGATCGGGCGGTGCGCGCGCACCGGGAGTGGGAGCAGATCCACCGCATCGCCGACCTCGCCGACAGCGGCGCCGCGCTGTCGGCGCTGGCGCAGGTCGACGCAGTTGCCGAGAATCGGATCCCGGCTCCCGACCTCGAGTCCGATCTCGGCCTGGAAGCGGCACGCCTGGCCCGCCAGGAACTAACCGCCGAGGCCATGAGCGCGAACACCCGGCTGCTCGACGCCCTGAACGCCTGACGGGCACCCGTCCCGTGGCAGCGGGGCCGCACAGCGTTTGCAGCGGTGCGCCCGGGGCACTCGCGGACCCATGGAGTGGTTGCGCCGAGCCGCCTGTGGGGCGAGGTCGGCGCGGGAGGCGTCGAGGCCCGCTGAACGAGAGAGGGAAGCCGTGACCGACGACCGGCGCCTGGTGCGCGAGCTGATGCGCGGGCACGGGCGGACGTACGCCGCGGAGGCGGGCATCCGGCTGAAGGACACCCCCCAGCCGCTGTACCGGCTGCTCGTCCTCGCCGTGCTGCTCAGCGCCCGGATCCGCGCCTCGGTGGCCGTCGCCGCCGCCCGCGAACTGTCCGAGGCGGGGCTGCGCGATCCGGAGCGGATGGCCGACGCCGACTGGCAGCAGCGGGTGGACGCGCTCGGCCGGGGCGGCTACCGGCGCTACGACGAACGCACCGCCACCCTGCTCGGTGAAGGGGCCCGGATGGTGCAGGGCAGGTGGGGCGGTGACCTGCGGCGGTTGCGCGAGGAGGCCGGCGGCGACACCGCCGCGTTGCGCCGGCTGCTCCAGGAGGTCCCGGGCCTCGGACCGGTGGGCGCCGACATCTTCCTGCGCGAGGTGCAGCAGGTGTGGCCGGAGACTGTGCCCTATCTCGACCGCAAGGCGCTGTCGGGCGCCGAGCGGCTGCACCTGCCGAAGGACCCCGACGCGCTCGTGGAACTCGCCGGAGAAGGCGAACCGGCATCGCTGGCGGCGGCGTTGGTGCGGGCCTCACTGGACAAGGCCGTCGTCGAGGACTGCCTGAGCCGAGCGGGCTGAGCCCGAGCAGGCCGAACCGAGCAGGCCGAGCCGCGCCGACGACCGGATCGAGGGGCTCCCGTACCTGCGACCAGGCCGACTCCCCGAGCCGGTCGGGCGCCCGGGCGCCCGGTCGCCCGGTCGGCTCGCCCGCCCACGTCGGCTCGACCATCGCCAGGCCAGCCGATCAGCGGTCGGCGGTCGGGGAGCGGGGAGCGGCGGGAAGCCGGCACCGTCCGACGCGTCCCGCGCCCGCCTACGCCAGCCGGCTGAGCGCGGCGGACACCAGTGTGCGCACGCCGGGCAGCAGCACCGAGGCGTCGGGGGCGAACAGCGGGCTGTGGTTGCCGGGAACGGCGTCGAACTTCTCCAGCAGCCCCTCCCCCGGCGCCGCCTCCCACACGGCGGCCGGGGTGGACGTCACGAACCAGTAGTCGTACGGCACCCCCTCCGGCGCCAGCAGGGAGAAGTCCTCGCTGCCCATCACCGGGCCGGCGTCGATCACGCTCTGCGCGCCGAACAGGGCCCGGTGCACGGCGGCGACCTCGGCGTCCAGTCCGGCGTCGTTGAAGGTGGCGGGGTAGCCGGACACCACCTCGAATCCCGGGGGTGCGGGGCAGCCCGCGGCACGGCACTCGCCGTCCACGACGCGCCGCACGGCGGAGAGGACCCGCCGGCGCACCGAAGGGTCCTGCGTGCGCAGGTTGAGGGCGAGCCGCGCCCGGTCCGGGATGACGTTGTGCTCCGTACCGGCCTCGAACCGGCCCACGGTCAGCACCGCCGACTCGCGTGCGGCGACCTCGCGGGAGACGACCGTCTGCAAGCGCGTGACGATGTGGGCCGCCGTGACGATGGGGTCGACGGTGGCCTCGGGCCGCGAGCCGTGTCCTCCGACGCCGTGGACGACCACGTCGACGTCGTCGGAGGCCGACATCACCAGCCCCGCTCTGTGCGGGTAGAGACCGGGCGGCCCGGGTGCCACGTGCTGCCCGAGGAGCACGTCGGGGCGCGGGAACCGCTCGTGCAGTCCGTCGGCGACCATCGCGGCCGCTCCGCCGCCGGCCTCCTCTGCGGGCTGCCCGATCACGACCACGGTGCCCGACCAGACGTCCCGCGCCGCGGCGAGCGCGTCGGCGGCCGCGGCCAGCCAGGTGACGTGCAGGTCGTGGCCGCAGGCGTGCATGACACCGCCGGCGGCGGAGGCGTACGGCAGGCCGGTGGCCTCCTCGACCGGCAGCGCGTCCAGGTCGGCCCGCAGCCACACCACCGGGCCGGCTCCGGTGGACAGCACACCGACGACACCGGTCCCCGCGACGCCCTCCGTCACCTGGTATCCCGCCGCCTTCAGCCGTCCGGCGAGTTTCGCCGCGGTGCGGTGCTCCCGGAAGGACAGTTCCGGGTGGCGGTGCAGGTCTTGGTAGAAGTCCGCCAGGTCGGCGGTGCTCAGCCCGGCGGTCAGCTCCACGGTCAGCCGTGCCGCGGCGTCCGGTTCGGCCACGTCGCTCCCCTCTCGCGGGCGCCGTCGCGTCCGGCGCGCGCCGTCGCACCCATTCTGGGGGTGCGGCGCCCGCCGCAGCAGCCGGCTCCGGCGGCGGGCGTCAGTGACCGGCCGGTTCCAGCTCCAGCACCTGCGCGAGGGTGCGCAGCACGCCGTTCTCGTTGTTGGAGGGGGCCAGGTGGCGGGCTCGGCGGACGACGTCGGGATGGGCGTTGGCCATGGCGAACGACCATTCGGCGGCGTCCAGCATCTCGAGGTCGTTGAGGTAGTCGCCGAACACCATGGTCTGCGCCGGGGTGATGCCCAGTTCGCGCTGGAGTCCGCGGACGGCGGCGCCCTTGTTGGCGGTGCGGTTCATGACGTCGACCCAGTGCGCGCCGGAGACCACGACCTGGTGTGTGGCGGCGAACTCGGCGAGCGCCGGTGCGACGACGGTCTCGGCGGAGCCGAAGGTGTGGAGGGCGACCTTGATGACGTCGTCCTCCACCGCGGTGACGTCGTCCACGACCCGGTGCCGGAGGTAGTAGCTGCCGACCTCGGCCAGGAAGGCCCGGTCCGAGCGCTCCACGTAGGCGGACCTCTTGCCGCACAGCACGAGTCCCACGTCCGCACCGCCGGCCGCCAGCCGCCTGGTGGCCGCCACGATCCGGTCGGCGGCGGTCCGGTCCATGGGATCGCTGCTCAGCTCGACGCCGTCCCGCACCACGTAGGTGCCGTTCTCGGCGATGAACACCATGCCGTCGGCGACGCCGGTGAACTCCGCGGCCAGCGTGGCGTACTGGCGGCCGCTCGCCGGGCTGAACAGCACACCGCGGGCTCGCAGTTGCCCGAGGATCCCGTGCAGACCGTCCGGGGCCTTCTTGTCGTCGTCCAGGAGGGTGCCGTCCATGTCGGTGACGACGAGGCGGATGTCGGCACGGGCCGCGGCGGGTACGGCGTCGGCGGCGAGTGGCGCGGGCGAGTAGGGCATGTCCTGCTTCCGTGACGGGGGCTGCCCCGTCACCCTAACGGGGGATGACCGGCGCCCGGGCGCGGCCTTCACCCGGCGGAGGCTCCCGGGCCTCGGGCCGGTCCGGGCCTCACCCGGCGGGCCCCGGCCGCCCAGCGGGTCCCGGCCGCCCGTCGGGTCTCGGCCGCCCGGTGGGCCCGGACACCGGGGGCCGCGGTGCCGCGGATCCGCGCCCCGGCCGTGAAAGCCTGGCCCCGTACGCCTTTCGTGACCCGGCCGCCCAGCGTCGAGGAGATCCCATGCCGACCCATGCCGACCCCGTGCCCGGCGGACGTCCCGGCGACCTGGAGCGGGCCACCGCACTGAGCGGTGAGCTGGCCGCACGGGGCGTGCACGGAATCGTCCTGGCGTACGTCGACACGGCGGGCGTGTGCCGGGTGAAGACGGTCCCGACCGCGAAGCTGCCCTCGGCCGCGACCTGGGGCGTCGGAATGTCCCCGGTGTTCGACACCTTCCTCGGCGACGACGGCATCGTCACCACCGATGTGCTCGGTTCCCCCGACGGCGACCTGCGCCTCTACCCCGACCTGGACCGGCTGGTGGCGCTGCAGGCGCAGCCGGGCTGGGCCTGGGCTCCGGTCGACCGGATCAACCAGGACGGCTCGCGGCATCCGGGATGCAGCAGGACCCTGCTGCGGCGTGCCGTGGCCGAGGCCGCCGAACGGCACGGCATCACCTTCCGCGCGGGCATCGAGATCGAGTGGGTGTTCTGCCTCGGGGACGCGCCGGACGGGGAGTTCGTGCCCGCGACCCGCGGCCCGGCGTACGGCGCGGCCCGGCAGGTGGAGCTCGGCGACTGCGCCGCCGAGCTGCTCGCGGCGCTCGCCGCTCAGGACGTCGACGTGGAGCAGTTCCACCCCGAGTACGCGCCGGGCCAGTTCGAGTTGTCGGTGGGTGCGCTGGACCCGGTCGCGGCGGCCGACCGCAGCGTGCTGGTGCGGCAGACGGTCCGGGCGGTGGCGGAACGGCACGGGCTGCGCGTGTCGTTCGCCCCTGCGGTCGCCGCCGCCGGCGTCGGCAACGGCGGCCACGTACACCTGTCCGCCTGGCACGACGGCGCCAACCTGCACGCCGGCGGTGAGGGCCGGTACGGGATGACCGCGCGGGCGGAGGCGTTCACCGCCGGGGTGCTCGCCCATCTGCCGGGGCTGACGGCGGTGACCGCGCCCAGCCCGGCCAGCTATCTGCGGCTCAAGCCGTCGCAGTGGGCAGGGGTCTTCACGGCGTGGGGTCCGGAGGCCCGCGAGTGCGCGGTGCGGGTGATCACCGGTTCGGTGGGCCGTCGCGGCCGGGAGGCGAATGTCGAGGTGAAGCCGGTCGACCTGGCCGCCAACCCCTACCTGGCGCTGGCCTGCCTGATCGCCGCCGGCCTGGACGGGGTGACCGCGGGCGCGGTGCTGCCGGAGGAGGTCAGGGGGGACCCGGCACTGCTGGGTGGAGAGGAGGCCGCGGCCCGGGGGGTGCGGCGGCTGCCGACCTCGCTGGCTCAGGCGGTGGCGGAGTTCCGCGGCGACGCGCTGCTGCGGACCGCTCTGGGACCGGTCCTCGCCGACGCGGTGAGCGCGGTGCGGGAGGGGGAGATCGCCGCCGTCGCCGGGCTTGACGACGCGCAGGTCGCGGCGGCCTACCGGTGGACGTACTGACGTGCGCGGCGCGGTGGAGGAGGAACTGGCCGGGCTGCCGCTGGTGGACCACCACTGCCACGGCGTCACCACGGCCGGCCTGGACCGTGCGGGCTTCGAGGCGCTGCTCACCGAGGGCGGCCCGTGGCCGGGCAGCGACGTCTCCTTCTTCGACACGCCCGTCGGGATCGCCGTGCGCCGCCACTGCGCACCCCTGCTGGACCTGTCCCGGCACTCCCCCGCCGACGTGTACATGGCCCGGCGGACCGAGTTGGGGGCGCGGGAGGTGAACCGCCGCTTCCTCGCCGCCGCCCGCACGGGCGTCTTCTGCGTCGACACGGGGTACGCGCCGCCGGGCGGGACGAGCCCCGGTCAGCTCGCGGCCGCCGCGGGGGCGGCCGCCTTCGAGGTCGTGCGGCTGGAGCGGATCGCGGAGGCCGTGGCGCGGGCCGGGGTCGAACCGGACGCGTACGCGGGCGCCTTCCGCGCGGCGGCCGAGGCGGAGGTGCGGCGGCCCGGTGTGGTCGCGGTGAAGTCGGTGGCCGCGTACCGGACCGGCTTCGCCCTGGACCCGACCCGACCCGCGGACGCCGCGGTGACCGGCGCGGCGCGCCGCTGGTTCGCCGGGGGCGGGGGGCGGCTGGCCGACCCGGTACTGGTCCGGCACCTGCTGTGGACCGCCGTGGACCTGGGGCTGCCGCTCCAACTGCACGTCGGCCTGGGCGACAGCGAGCTGCGGCTGCCCCGCTCGGACCCGGCGCTGCTCACCGACTGGCTGCACCTGACCGCCGGGACGATCCCGGTGCTGCTCCTGCACTGCTGGCCCTTCCAGCGGCAGGCCGCCTACCTGGCCGCGGTGTTCGAGCAGGTCCACCTCGACGTCGGTCTCGCCCTGCACCACGTCGGCCCCTCCCGGGCCCGGGAGGTGCTGGCGGCGGCGCTGGAGGTCACCCCGTTCCGCAAGCTGCTGTACAGCTCGGACGCGTGCGGCCCGGCGGAGCTGTACGCGCTCGGCGCGCTGGCGTTCCGGCAGGCGCTGGCCGGGCTGCTGCAGGATCTGGTCGACGCCGACGAGATGGCCCGGCCGGACGCGGTGCGGTTCGCCCGTTGGGCCGCGGCGGACAACGCCTGCCGGGTCTACCGGCTCTCCGCGCCCTCCTGAAAGTATGATCAAGCAATGTCTGACATGACCGAAACCACGCCCGGCTGGCTCTCTCCCGACGAGCTCGAAGTGGCGCGGGCGCGTATGCCGATCCTGTACGTCGAGGCCGTGCCGGTCCGGGTCGACGACAGCGGCGAAGTCACCAGCATCGGCCTGCTTCTGCGCATGGGGCCGGAGGGAACGGTCAGCCGGACCCTGGTCTCCGGCCGGGTCCTGCACCACGAGCGGGTCCGCGACGCCCTGCTGCGCCACCTGGAGAAGGATCTCGGCCCGGTGGCGCTGCCCCGGATCCCGGCGTCGCTCCAGCCGTTCACGGTGGCCGAGTACTTCCCGACCCAGGGTCTCAGCCCGTACCACGACCCGCGTCAGCACGCCGTCTCCCTGGCGTACGTCGTTCCCGTGACGGGTGACTGCCGGCCCCGGCAGGACGCGCTCGACCTGGTGTGGTTCAGCCCGCAGGAGGCGGCCTCGGAGGCGGTGCAGGGCGAGATGCCGGGCGGCCACGGCTTCCTGCTGAAGCAGGCGCTGGCCCACCTCGGCATGGCGCACTGACGCCGCGGGTCCGAAGGCGTCCGTCCCCGGCGGGCGGCCGTGCGCCACGCGGACGGGGGCGGGGTGCCTTCCGGCCGGCCGGCCGCTGCGCTCTCGTGCCCGTCGGAAGGGGCGGGCGCGGGGGCCCGGTATGCGGCGCACGGGGCCGGTACGGGAAGCACCGCTTCCCGGCTCAGCGGCCCCGGCTCACCGGACGGTCGCGTCCGCCCCGGCTCCGGTGTTCTGCGGTACGGTCGCGGTGCGGGCTCCGGGGCGCCACCACGGGAGCAGCTGGGCGGCTCCGAAGGACACCTCGAGCACGAGGAAGAACCACAGCAGCCGGGTGGCGCCCTGGGCCAGCGCGTACGCCTGCCACGCGGCGAAGAGGGTGCGGGCGGCCCCGTCGAACAGGCCGTACTCGGGCAGTGGGCGGAGGATCCGCAGCAGGGACCAGACGAGCACGACGGACCCCATCAGGTTCGCGTACAGGGTCTGCAGGGGGTCGGCGGCGGGCAGGGCGCCCAGGCCCCAGGCGCTGCTGAGCGAGGACAGCGCGCCGTGCAGGACCGCGTACGTCCACGGTGTCGCGAAGGCGGCTGTGGCGGCGAGGTCGTACCAGGCGCTGGCGCGGACGAGGCGCAGGTAGGCAGGGCGGTGGGGGGCGAGCGGACTGTGCACGGCGAGGCTCCCAGGGGTCCCGGATGAACGACGCCTCACGCTAAACAGTGGAGTACTGTCCAGGGTCAAGTCCACGGCCCGGGCGGAGGACCATGCGTATCGGGGAACTGGCGGCGCAGGCGGGTACCACGAGGGACACCATCCGCTTCTACGAGCGGATCGGGCTCGTCGCGGGCAGGCGGCTTCCCAACGGCTACCGCGACTTCCCGCCGGAGACGGTGGCCTGGCTGCACTACGTGCGCACCGCGCAGACGCTCGGCTTCTCGCTCGCCGAGATCGCCCGGCACGGCGAGGAACTGAGCGAGGCGCCGGACGCCGCACAGGCGCTGTCGGCGCTGCTGGAGGAGAAGATCCGGGTCATCGACGCGCGGATGGCCGAGCTGGCCGTCCTGCGGGCCGACCTCCGGGAGCGCGTCGGCAGCGGGTGCCCGCTGCGGGCGGCCGGCCTGGAGGGCTGACCGGCAGATGCCCGGGCGCCGGCTGACGGGCCGGCACCGCTCCGCGGGGGCCCGGGCCGGCGCGTCGGCGCCGCCCAGCCGTTCGGCGACCGCCGCGATGATCTCCCGTTCGACCATCTCCCGGAGGATCCGGGCGAGATCGCGGTGACTGCCTGCGGGCCGTCCGAAGGATGCATCCCCGGTGCGGGGAGAACCCGGGCTCCACCCTCACCCGGCCAATTTATTCATCACCCGTTGAAATCCAGCGCAGGGACGTGCCACACTAAATTCATCACAGGATGAATTAGGAAGGCCCGCCATGTCCACACCCTCGGAAGCGGCCGTCACCGCCGCCCGGCAACGCGCCGTGCTCGGCGTGACCTGCCTGGCCCTGGCGACCGTGGTCGCCGCCGTCGCCTCGCTCAACGTCGCGGTACCGTCGATCGCCCGCGACACGCACGCCACGCTGACCCAGCTGTCCTGGATCATCGACGCCTACTCCCTGGTGTTCGCGGCGCTGCTGCTGCTCGGCGGCGCGATCGGCGACCGGTTCGGGCGGCGGCGCGCTCTGCTGGCCGGGCTCGCCGTGTTCGGTGCCGGTTCCGCCGCGGCGATGGCGTCCGACAGCGCCGGAACGCTGATCGCTGTACGCGGTGTCCTCGGACTGGGCGCGGCGCTGGTCATGCCGGCGACCCTCTCGACGATCACAAGCACCTTCCCGCGCGAGCAGCGGGCCCGCGCCGTCGGCACCTGGGCCGGGGTCGCCGGGGCGAGTGCGATCCTCGGCCTGCTCGCCTCCGGGCTGCTGCTCGAGGCCTGGTCGTGGCGTTCGGTGTTCGGGCTGAACATCGCCCTGGCGGTGCTCGCCCTGGTCGGCACGCTGCTCGTCATCCCGGAATCGGCCGACCCGGAGGCGCCCGGGCTCGACCTCGTCGGCGCGCTCATCACGGTGGCGGGGCTGGGCGTCCTGGTGTACTCGATCATCGAGGCGCCCACCGTCGGGTGGACCGACCGGCGCACCCTGGGCGCGCTCTGGGCGGGCCTGGTGATCCTGGTCGGCTTCGTCTTCTGGGAGCTGTCGCGCAGGAACCCGCTGATCGACCCGCGGCTCTTCCGCCACCGCGCCTTCGCGGCCGGAACCCTCTCGCTCACCCTGCAGTTCTTCGCGTTCTTCGGCTTCATCTTCCTGGTGCTGCAGTACCTCCAACTGGTGCGCGGCGACAGCCCCCTCGTGGCGGCGCTGAGCCTCATCCCGATGGCGCTGGCCATGATGCCGTCGGCGCGCCTGCTCGCCCCCCGGCTGGCCGGGCGCGCCGGCACCCGCCGGACCTGCGTGCTGGGCCTGCTCCTCATCGCGGGCGGGCTGACCGTCCTGTCCCGGCTCGACGGCAGCGCCCCCTACTGGCTGCTGCTGTGCGGGCTGCTGCCGCTGGGCTCCGGCATGGGTCTGGCCATGACCCCGGCCACCACCACCATCACGGACGCGCTGCCGCCGGCGCAGCAGGGCGTCGGCTCCGCCGTGAACGACCTCGCCCGCGAACTCGGCGGTGCCCTCGGCATCGCGGTGCTCGGCAGCGTCATGCAGTCCGCCTACCGCGACCGTCTGGACCTGTCCGGGGTGCCCGACCCCGTCGCGGCCCAGGCACGCGACTCGGTGGCGGTCGCGCTGCGCCTCGGACCGGAGGTCGCCGAGCGGGCTCGGGCCGCCTTCGTCGACGGGATGAGCATCGCACTCCTGTGCGCGGCCGTCGTCGCCCTCCTCGCCGCCGCAGCGGTCACCGCCCTGCTGCACCGCGCCCGGCCCGGCGGCCCCACCGCGGCACGGCCGGCCCCGGAAGGGGCGACGGCCGAGGTCGGCGCCGCCCGGACGCGGCGCTGATCCGCGGGGCGTCGATCAGCGCGAGCGGCCCCCGGGGAGCGGTGCCGGCTCAGGAGCCGGCGGTCGGGGCCGGGGAACGGGACCGGGTGACGGCGACGGCGACGGCCGGGGCGGAGACGCTCGGCCTCCGCCCCGGCCTCCGCCGTCACCCGGTCCGGCGGCGGCGTCGCGTGACCGCACCCGCCCCCATGGCGCGGCGCCGGAGCCGGATCGGCGGTCCCGCACCCGCACCACACACCGAGGACCTGCACCGCCACCGAGGACCTGCACCGCCACCGCCACCGCCACCGGGACGGGGACGGGGACCGAGATCGGGACCGGGGCCGGGACCGGCATCGCCAACAAGTCACCGGGGCCGGCGCTCCACCCGGCGTCTCCGGGTCAGGGGACCGGGCGGGTGCCGGAAAGCTCGTCCCCGTCGTCCTGCCAGCCGTCACGGTGCAGTACCTCCTCCAGGGGTCGGCGCGGGCCCGGCCGGAAGCGCGTCCGCTGCGGGTACGCGGTCGGCAGCAGGGCGCCCTGGCGGACCGTGGGAGGCAGCCCCAACAGGTCCGCGACCTCCCGCTCCCGGTCCAGGTGGACCGAGGTCCACGCGGTGGCCAGACCGCGACTGCGGGCGGCCAGCGCGTAGCTCCACGCGGCCGGCAGCAGAGACCCCCACAGGCCGGCCTGGTTGCCGGGGGGCAGCGTCCCGTCCGCCAGTTCCAGGCACGGGATGACCAGGACGGGCACCCGGTGCAGCCGTTCGGCGAGGTACCGCGCGTCGGCGAGGACGGAGCGGGGCGACCCGGGCTCCCTGCGCAACCGTTCCAGGGCGGCGGCGTGGCGGTCCTGGAAAGCCGCCCGGTACACGGCGGCGACCCGGGCGCGGACCACCGGATCGGTGAGCACGACCCACCGCCAGTTCTGCCGGTTGCTTCCGCTGGGCGCCTGGAGCGCCAGGGACAGGCACTCCTCGACCAGTTCCGGCTCCACCGGCCGCCGCAGATCGAGACCGCGCCGCACCGCACGGGTCGTCGTGAGCAACTCCTCGCAGGACAGGTCCGGTCCACCGGTCACGGCAGCAGCACCGCCCGGACGGTCAGCGCGAGATGGGTGCCCGCGACGAAGGCGGCGGCGCTGCCCATCGGCCAGCCGCCGCGGCCCGCTGCCAGGAACCGCCGGGTGCCCGCCAACGCGGGCACCACAGCCAGGCAGGGCAGCAGCGCGAGCGGGCCGACCGGCGCGAACAGGACGAGCTGGCAGCCCACCGCACCGACCGCGAACCCGGCGGCGACGAGGGCACTGCGGCGCGGGCCGAGCGCGGCCGAGTAGACACGGGCGCCCGGAGCGGCCTCCCAGACCGTCTTGCGGGCGAACTCGTAGTGCAGAAGAACGCAGGCGCACAGCACGAGCAGCACCGCCCCACGCCAGTCGGCGGTGACGGTGCCGGCCGCGACCGACGACCCGTACACATAGGCGCCGAGCAGCAGTTGAACCGGACAGGCCATCGCGAGGCCGAGGAGTTGTCGCTCGTGCACCGCCGGGAACGCCCGTTCCGCGGCCGCGAGGAGCAGCGCGTAGCCCAGGGCGGTCAGGACCAGCAGCACGGCCGCCGCGGAGCACGCCGCGTTGAGCGCCGCGACGACCGCGGCGAGCACGGCCATGGCCGCGCGCAGTTCGGTGACCGTGATAGCACCGGTGACCAGCGGCCGGTCCGGATGGTGCACCCGGTCGTGGTCGAGGTCCTTCTGCTCGTCCAGCATGCGCAGGAAGAGCAGCACCAGCGCGACGCTGGCGACCCGCACCCAGGTGGCGGCCGTCGGCCGCCAGGCCGTGCCGGACAGGTCCACTGCCGAGCTCTCCAGGGCGAGCACCCACAGCAGGGCGTAGGTGACGTGGATGTGGGGCGCGAACATGCGCAGGACGAAACGGCCCAGCCGGGCGGGCGCCCGGGGCACGGCGGCGACGGTCAAGGGTGGCGTCCTCCGGTTCGTCGGCGGGGCGGGAAAAAGGCAGGGCGGGGCGGGCCGGAAGCACGGGGTGTCAGGCACACCCGACGGCTCCCGGGCCGGCGGAGGCGGCGGCGAACGCGACCGGGGCGCGGTCCGCCAGGCGGATCCGCGCGTCGGCGACCAGGGCTCCGGGCTGGTGGAGCGAACACGCGATCTCACCGCCGGGGGCCACCGGTTCGGTCCGGCACCGCAGGGGCAGGTCCATCTCCGCGAAGCGGCGGAACCGGGCCGCCAGCCCGACCGGCAGCGCCGTGGCCGTGGCCACCGTGCCGGCGGCGACGGCGGCGGTCACGGCCAGTTGCCGGAAGGCCTCCAGTTCCAGCATCCCGGGCACATGGTCGACCCAGTGGTCGAAGAGGGTCGGATGGCCGGTCTCGGCGACCAGGCGGGCCGTACGGGTTCCGTCCGCGGAGGCATACGGCGGGGAGATGACCGTGTTGGCCGGGTTCCGCCGGCCGACGACGGCGGGCTCGGCGTGCGGGCCCGGCAGGGCCACCGGCGGCCCGAACAGGCCGAGCGCCTCCCGCTGCCCGCAGCGCAGGCGGCTGTAGCGGTCGGGGTGCATCCAGGAGTAGGCGATGCGGGCCAGCAGGGCCCGGCGCGCGCCGATGGTCGCGGTGAAACGCAGCCGCAGCCCGGCCGGCCCCGTCCGGTCGTGGAAGCGTTGCTCGATCCGCGCCGCGATGACGGCCTCGGCGGGGGCGGTCCCGGTCGCCAGGACGCTCGGGTCCGGCACCTCGAACTCGGCGCTGCGCAGCAGGAACCTGTGGTCCGCGGGGACGTCCAGATAGCGGTGCGCGACCACGAAGATGCCCTGCCGGCAGGCCTCCAGCAGCAGCAGCGGGTCGAGACACGGACGGGGGTCGAGGGTGTCGTCGTGGAAGGCGTGCAATCGGGGGAACTGCGCGGCGAGCAGCACCTCGCTCCGGCTGCGGCGTTCCGCGTCGGTGAGGAACACCTCCGCGACCGCGGCGCGGTGCACGAGCTCCTTCGGCAGTGTCCGGGTGAACTCCATGGCCCCGCTCCTCAGGTGGTCGTGGCGCGGAGGGCGGCCAGGTGCCGGCGCCATGCCTCCGACCCGGCCCCGCCGAGCACGGGTACGCGGCCGGGCTGCCGCATGGGCAGCACCGCCGAGCCGACGATGACGGTGTCCCACGGGTCGACGGCGATCCCGTACTGCCAGGCCCGTTCCAGCAGGATCCGCGGGGAGGCGTCGGCATCGACGCGGGGATGGAGGCGGACCGCGTCGCGCAGTCGTTCGGCGGCCGGCGCGAAGTCGAGTTCGCGGGGCTCGGCGGCCGCGTACAGGTCGTCCGCCAGTTCCAGAGCGTGCGTGGTGCGGTCCTCGCCGGCGAGCGCCGAGCGGAAGAGGCGCTCGCGGGTGGCGTGGTCGAAGTGGACGGCCAGTTCGCGCAGCACGTCGGCGGGCTCGTCGGGGGTGTGGACCAGGTTGAGCAGGTAGCTGTAGCGGCCCAGCAGGTGGCGGAGCTGGCCGGGCCGGCGGGCCTCCGGGTCCGTCGGTCCCTTGAGCCGGGTGAGTTCGACGGGGGCGGGCACGTCCGGCGGGCGCCCGGGCCGCACGACCAGGACGAGGGCGTCGGCGTCCTCCAGGAACAGGGCGGCGAGCCGCCGGCGTTGGGGCGTGGCCAGGTTCCACTGGAAGTACCACAGCGAGCGGATCATGGTGCGGGTCAGGCGGGTGACCGCGGCGCCCACGATCCGGAAGTCCCGCTGCACCAGCCACAGGACGGCGGCGTCCAGTCGCCGGGACACCACGGCGTCCGGTTTGAGCAGCAGCAGGGCGTGGCGGTGCGCGAAGCCGGTGACGTCGTCGGTGAGGGCGGCGAGCTGCTCGTGGCTCTCCTGGTAGTAGGTGTCCGCGCCGTACAGCCGCCGCTTCTCGGGCAGGCAGGTCAGCAGGGGCGACACCTCGATGCCGTGCGCGGGCTCGAGCGGGCGGGGTTGAGGGGTCACGGGGTGCTCCGGTGGGTTCGGGCGCCGGCCGGCTCCGGACGCGGTGCCGGGCCGAGGTAGCCGGTCGTGAGGCAGTGGTCGAGCAGGCGGCGCAGGTACGGCCGGGCGGCGCGGGGCCCGGCCCGGCGGCCGGTGAAGGAGGCGGCCTGGGCGTCGTCGAAGTGCAGGCGCCGTCGGAAGTAGGTGGTGTGGAGGGAGATGACGCGGTCGTGGTACCGGCGCTCCCGGTCGGACAGGTCCGCCGGGGAGAACGCGGACGGGGGGACGAATCTCGGCACTGCCAGGGACGGGTACTCGGCGAGGACGTCCGAGAAGTCCCGCAGGGTGAGTTCGTGGCCGACGGCGTGCAGGGTGCGCCCCTCCGCGTCGGGGAAGCGCAGGGCGGCCGCGGCCACCAGGTCGGCGACGCGGTCGACGGGGGCCAGGTCGAGGACCGCGTCGGAGTGCGCGGGCACGGTGCGTACCAGTCCCCGGGTGAGGACGCGGAGCACCGGGTAGATGGTCCGGAAGTCGCGGATGCGGCCCGTCCGGGCGGCTCCGGTGACGATGCTCGGCCGCACCACGGCCGCCGGCAGGCCGCCCGCGGCGGCCGCGCGGACCAGTCCCTCCGCGGTGAGTTTGCTCTTCTCGTAGTCGTTTCCGGGTAGTTGGCCGATGTCGAGTTCGTCCTCCCGGGCGGTGCCGTCGCGTTCGCCGCACACGTAGGCGGTGCTGACGTGCACCAGCGGCGTGCGGCCGGTGGAGGCCAGGTCGAGAACGTGCCGGACGCCGGTGACGTTGACGGCGTCGTACCGTTCGGCGGGCAGTCCGAAGTCGGTGACGGCCGCGCAGTGCACGATCCGGTCGGCGGCCGCGGCGAGCCGCCGGTCCCGGCCGCCGAGCCCGAGGCCGGGCCGGGTGATGTCGCCGGCGACGAGGGTGAGGGCGCCGGGTCCGGCGGTGAGTCGCCGGCCGCTGTTGCGGACGAGTGCGCGGTTGCGGTGCACCAGTGCCAGCACGGCGTGTCCCGCTGCGGTCAGCCTGGCGGTCACCTCGGCGCCCAGGAGCCCTCCGGCTCCGGTGACCAGTACCGTCATCGGCTCCGTCACGGCAGCTCCGCCTCTCCGCCGGCCGGGCGGGGCGGGGCTCCGCCGGAGGTGAGCAGGTCGCGGGCCTCCTCGAGGGGCAGTTCCGCGTCGAGATGGGCGCCGAGGCGCAGCCAGTCGTGGCCGAGGCGCAGCGTGGCCCGCCAGGTCGCCCCGGAGTCGAAGGAGGCGGGGAAGGCGCCGGCGCCGGTGGCCTCGCGCACGGCGGCGACGAAGGCGGCCAGGTCGGCCCGGAGGGTGTCGCCGCGTTCCGCCGAGTCGACGGTGCGCCCCAGGAGTTCCCGGGCACGCGCCCGGATCGGCCGGACCGACTGGGGCAGCAGGTCGGTGCGGCGCAGCAGGTCGCAGTCGGCGGGCAGCGGATTGACGCCGTGCGCGCTGAACAGGGCGCGCAGTGCGGCGTGCACGGCGCGGCGCGCGGTGACCTCGGCGACCCGCCACTGGCCGCGTTGCAGGGCCCCGTCCAGGTCCTCCAGGGCGTTCTCGACGACGACGTCGGACCAGACCAGGGCCATCGCGGCAGCCGCGAAGCGGGGGGCCGGCAGCGGCACGAGATCGACCGCGTCTGGGCCGCTCACGGCCGCACCGTGCATCGACAGCAGCGGCCGGACGGTGGAGGGCGGCGGGGTGAGAGGGCCGGCGGGTGCGGCGAGCGGCAGTGCCGGGGTGACGCTTCCGCCGCCCTTCCACGTCAGCCGGACCAGACCGTGCCGGAGGAAGGCCGCCAGTCGGCGGCCTGCGTCGGGGACCCCCGCGGCGGCGGCCGTCTCCAGTACCCGGGGCAGCGGGCGTCGCAGGACGAGGCAGCGCCAGGCGGCTGCGGCGCGGTCGCCGAGGGCGAAGACCTCGTGCCGTCCGCGCAGGACGTGGACGCGTGCGCCGGTCTGCCAGGTGGTCACCCCGGTCACGCGCGCGAGCACGAGGCGTTCCGGTCGCCGCGGCACGTCGGCCAGGCCGAGGTCCTCGGCGAAGTCGAGGCAGGCGGTGAGCAGGGCGCGGGCCGCGACGTCGTCGTCGGCCGCCGGTGCGGCGGCGTCCAGTTCCCAGTACCGCTCGCGCACCTCCGGCCGGCCCGCCCGGTCCAGTTGCAGCGGCAGCCACTTCGGCTCCAGATAGGTCTCCCCCACGCCGGCCGCCCATGACTTGACGGTCTGCACGAGCCCAGCGCGGGTCCAGTCGACGGCCTCCTCCCACTCGCCGAGGCACTGCATCGCCAGCGCGTGCCGCAGGGACTGGCGGGCGCGGTGCGCCCACCAGCCGGCGGCGGCCCGGCGCAACCGGTCCGCCGGCAGCATCGCCTTGACCTCCTCGATGAGGGCGTGCCCGCGCAGGGGGCGGCTGTGCAGGAAGCGCTGGCACCGGTCGAGCAGGTCCTCGGGGAGCCGGTCGGGTCGCCCGTCCGCCGCTTCCAGGACGGCGAACCGGTCGGCGAGCTGACGCACCGACCGGGTGCGGACCTCGACCCGGCGGCCGTCGACGAACAGCAGCGACGGCATGGTCGGCAGTTCCCGGTCCCCGCGGCAGACGAGGAGGAAGTCGACGTCGGAGGAGGAGTTGCCGAACCCCTCCGCGAGGGAGCCCTCGAGCGTTGCGGCCCACCCGGTGCCGCAGGACAGTTCGGTGAGGGACTTGTCGAGCAGCTCCCGCAGCCGCTCCTCGGTGAGCATCACTGGTGGGTCTCCGTCCTGGAGGCGTCCGGGGAAGGGGAAGGGGAAGGGGAAGGGGAAGGGGTGCCCGGGAGGCGGGCGTCCGGGAGGCGGGTACCCGGGAGGCGGGTGCCCGGGAACCGGGTGTCCGTGAAGGGCGCGTCCGGGAGGCGGCCGTCCGATTGCGGGGCGGGGGCTTCGTCGGGCGGGTCGGCGAGCACGGTGACCGTCCCGGCGCCGCCGTCGACGCGCAACAGGGCGCCGGTGCGGATCTCGGTGGTGGCGCCGTCGACCTGGACCACGGTCGGAACGCCCAGCTCACGCGCCACGACCGCGAGATGGGTCAGCGGGCTGCCGCGCTCGACGACGAGAGCCGAGGCCGCCGGGAGCGCGGTCACCCAGCCGGGGTCGGTGCGGTACGCGAGCAGCACGCCGCCGCGGAAGTCGCCGGGCGTGTCGGCGACCGTGGCGCGTCCTTCGGCCACGCCGGGGCAGCAGGGCGTGCCCTGCAGTTCCCTGGCTCCGCGGGGGACGGCGGGGGCGCTGGTCCAGCCCGCCCGGTGCAGGTTGCCGGACCAGTAGGGTGCACCGCGGGTGGTGAACCGGGCCGGGGCCCGCAGGGCGCCGTCGGCGGCGAGGCCACGGCGGCGCAGCGCGGCCAGGTCCCTCAGTTCCGTGTGCCCGAGCGTGCCCTCGTAGGCGCCGATGACCTCCTCCAGGCGCAGCAGGAACACGTCGTCCCAGGCGTCGAGGGCGCCCTGGCGGGCCAGGTCGCGTCCGAGGGCGCGCAGCATCCGCTTGGCGGCGCCGAAGGCGCGGGTGCGGCAGAAGCGCAGCCGCTCCCGTTCGGTGAGTGCGGACCGCGCCTTTCCCCGCACCCGCTCGTACAGCAGTCGGCGCCAGCCGCGCAGCCGGGCGTCGAGATAGGCGTCGGCGTCGCCGTGCCTGCCGGGCCCGCCGCCGGCGCCGTCGTCCGCGAGGGCGGTGCGCAGCAGGGCGAACATGCCTTCGGGGTTCTCGTGGAGGTCCGCTACCTCCAACTTCAGTTCGTCGGGGCTGCGGTAGCCGTAGTCGGCGACGTAGGCGTCGACGGCTGCCAGGAAGCCGGTGTGGCCGGCTTCCCGGAGTGCCCGGCGGGCGTCGGTGTCCGGGGTGCGCTCCAGCAGCCGGAGCAGCCCGGTGTCGGCGCGTGCCGTGCGCGCCAGTTCGGCCAGTGCCCGCACCGGTTCGGCGGACTCGACCTCACCGCCGGGTGCGGCGGCGGCCCAGATGAACCATTCCGGGGCGGCGGGCAGCCACCTGCGGGTGAGCAGGGCGAGCACACCGACGGACAGCAGGATCGTGGCGTCCACGATCTGCATCGGGCCCCATTTCTCGATGAGCTCACGCTGGAGCCGGCGAAAGCGGCGGTAGGTCTCGTCACCGGGCAACGCGTCGTAGTCGATATTGTTGAAGATCGCATAGTTCCGGGAGAATTCCCGGTGGAATCTCGCCACCGATGCCCGGACGGCGAGAAATCGACCGGCGAAGATCAGCGTGCGGGGCAGAGCGGAAATGCGGCCGGGCAGTCCCTTCCGCGGAGTGAAGGGATGGAGCGCGTCGGCGGTTTCGTCGGAAATGCTCTCGGCGACCCCGAGGGACTTCTCCAGCACCCGCCGGTTCAGCGGGTACAGCGGCGCGAGCCGCACCATGCGGTACCAGTGGTGGAGGTTGTAGTAGACGCGCCCGTGGAAGCAGCCGAGCAGGTACGGGGTCCACTCCCGCACCTCCCGCAGCCGCCGGCCGCGGACCCCGAGTGCGCGGGCGTAGCCCTCGTACACCTTGGCGTAGGTGTCCGCGGCGAACGTGTAGGTGAGCGGGGACACGACCCCGCTGAAACTCTCGATGATGTTGGAGTTGTCCCAGAGGCGTGTTTCGCCCTCGGGCTCGGGCGGGATGCGGTGGGCGCCGGTCGGGGTGGTGACGGGGCGGCACTGCAGCACCCACAGGTCGCCGCCGGCCATGGCCCACTCGATGTCCCGGGGAGTGCCGTGGAGCCGGTCGGCGCGCGTGCCGAGCCGGTGCAGCAGGGCGAGGTCGGCGGGGGTGAGCACCGGCGCGGTGCGGGCCTCCTCGGACACGGGGGAGACCGTGCAGCCCGGGCCGGGGCCGGCGTCGAGGCGTTCCCGCTTGTCGCCGACCACCGCGCTCACCACCTCGCCGGTGCCGGCGTCCAGGACGACGGTGTCGGCGTCGACGCCGCCGCCCACCAGCCCCTCCCCCAGCCCGTGCACGGCGCCGACCGCGTACCGGCCGGTTCGGCCGGTCACGGGATCCGCGGTGAACAGCACTCCGCTGCGTTCGGCCGGAACCATGCGCTGCACCACGACGGCCACGCCCGCGGCTGCCGGAGGCAAGCCGTGCCGGGCCCGGTACCGCAGGGAGCGCTCGGAGAACGCGGAGGCCCAGCAGCGCCGGACGTGCTCGGTGACCTCGTCCAGTCCGGACACGTTGAGGAAGCTGTCGAACTGGCCGGCGAACGAGTGGTGCGGGCCGTCCTCCTCGGGACCGGAGGAGCGGACCGCCACCGTCCCGCCGCCCGCCTGGCGGTAGGCCAGGGCGATGGCCGAGGCGACCCGTTCGTCGAGGGGTGCCTCCGCGAAGAGGCGGGCGATCTCGTCGGAGACCTGCCGGGGCACGCGGTCCCGGGGACCGGCCGACAGGTCCTCCAGCCGTGCGGCGAGTCCGCCGGTGCGGCAGAACTCGGCGAACACGTCGAGGCCCAGCACCGCCCACGGCGGTACGCGAAAACCGGAAGCGGTGAGAGCGTGCAGACCGGCTCCTTTTCCGCCGGCTAATTCGGCGACCACTGAAATGTCACTGGCGGGTGTGAGGACATGCAGGAACCTGGGATCGGATCCCGTGGCGAGCGACAACTGGTTTACCTCCGAAGGACTTTCTTCTGCGACTCCGGCGAGGTGTTTCACGACACTACTCGGCAAAACCCGCGAGTAGCTTGTGATGTTTCTTTCAGCCGAATTTCGCCGGTATCCCGGGGGCGGGTCCGGACAAATTCCCGGGTTCGTCGGGCAAGCGGAACACCTCCCTCACGGAGGCGGGACCGGCTGCCGGCGGCCGGTCCGAAGGCGGGTGCCCTCGACCGCACTGGACTCGAAGGGCGACGGGCCGGCTCCCGTCGGCCGAAACCCGACGGCACAAGGGGCTTCGCGGCGCCGAACAGGACCCCTATCCGGTCACGTTCCGCCCCAGCGGTTCCGCGACACCCCTGTCCCCCGGGGGCGGCACACCGACGGCCACCCCGGCACACCGCACCGCACCACCCCCGCCGGCGCACCGCACTCCACGACCCCACCCCGGCGCACTCCACGCCCCCACCCCGGCGCACCGCACCGATCGGCCCGGCCCGGCCCCGACGGGCAAGCGGGCAAGCGCGGCCACGGCTCCGTCGCCGCACGCCGCCGCCCTCCCGGGCCGTTGCTTCCGTAGGATCGCGTCAGGCCTGGTCATGTCCCGCTGCCCCGAGGGTCCTTCCGGCGCCTCGCGGCCGGAGAAGCGCGACCGGGAGAAGGCGGCGACGAGCGGATGGAGCGGACTTGACGGCGGAACAGGCATCCCTGCCGGGAGGCGGCGGTCCCGGGCTCGCCTACGCCAGCAGACGGGGGCACTGGGTACTCGCGGCGACCGTCCTCGGATCCGCGGTCGCGTCGATCGACGCGACGGTCGTCGGTATCGCCCTCCCCGCGATCGGGCGGGACTTCCACACCGGACTGGCCGCGCTGCAGTGGGTGGTGACCGCCTACACCCTGGCACTGGCGGGACTGCTGCTGGTCGCCGGGGCACTGGGCGACCGCTACGGGCGCAGGCGGTTCTTCGTCGTCGGGGTGATCTGGTTCGCCGCGGCCTCACTGCTGTGCGGCCTCGCGCCGGACGTCCGCACCCTCATCGCCGCCCGAGCGCTGCAGGGCGTCGGCGCGGCACTGCTCACCCCCGGGAGTCTGGCCATCCTGGAAGCGTCCTTCGTGCCCGACGACCGGGGCAGGGCGATCGGCGCGTGGTCCGGCCTCAGCGGCGTCGGTACGGCGATCGGGCCCTTCCTCGGCGGCTGGTTGATCCAGTCGGCGTCGTGGCGGTGGATCTTCGCCATCAACCTGCCGGTGGCCGCCGTGGTGGTGGCCGTCGCGGCGCGCCACGTTCCCGAGTCCCGGGACCCTCAGTCCCCCGAACGGGTGGACCTGCTGGGCGGGGTGCTCGTGACGCTGGGTCTGGTCGGGCTGACGTACGGGCTCATCGAGGGGCCGTCGAGAGGGTGGACCGACCCGGTGGTGCTGGGCAGCCTGCTGCTGGGAGGCCTCCTGCTGGGGTGCTTCGTCCTGTGGGAGCGCCGGGCGAAGGCACCCGTGCTCCCGCTCGACCTGTTCGCCTCGACCCGCTTCAACGCCACCAACGCCGTCACCTTCGTGCTGTACGGGGCTCTCGGCGGGGCGCTGTTCCTGGTGCCGGTGCAGTTGCAGCAGGTCTCGGGGTACACCGCGCTGGAGGCCGGCGTTTCGCTGCTCCCCCTCACCGTGGTGATGCTGCTGCTGTCGGCCCGGTCCGGCGCCCTCGCCTCCCGCATCGGCCCCCGGCTGCAGATGAGCGTGGGTCCGGTGCTGGTCGGCTGCGGTATCGCGCTGTTCGTCCGGGTGGGTACGCATGCGGACTACGTGACGCACGTGCTGCCCGCCGTGCTGGTGCTGGCTCTGGGGCTGGCCACCACCGTGGCACCGCTCACCGCCACGGCCCTGGCGGCGGCGCCGGCCCGCCATGTGGGCGCGGCGTCCGCCGTGAACAACGACGTGGCTCGGGCCGCCGGCCTGATCGCCGTGGCGGTGCTGCCCGCCGCCGCGGGTCTCAGCGGGTCGGACTACCTCCGTCCGGAGCGGTTCTCCGCCGGTTTCGACACCGCGTGCCTGATCTCGAGCGCCCTCTGCGTCCTGGCCGGCGTGCTCGCCGCGGTGACCATCCGCAACCCGGCCCGGCCGGAGCGAGCCGGACGCCCGGGGGCGGCGGGAGCCGGGCAGCCGCTGCACTGCGCTCTGGACGCGCCGCCGGCCGGCCGGGCCACCCGGCGGACGGACGGGAGGGGCCGTCCACCGCGGGCTTCCGGACCGCCCCCGGAAGGGTGACCGGGCACCGCAGCCGTCGAAGCGACCGCCCGACTCGGCAGTTCCGCGGCAACCGCCCGACTCGGCAAGTTCCGAAGCGACCATCCGACTCGGCAGCCTCCGGACCCACGGCGGGGACGCCGCAGAGTGCCGCTCGACGATCCGGCGGGCAGGGCGGCGTGCTGCTGCCGCGGTGCACCGCCGCCGGTTCAGTCGCCGCCGGTTCAGTCGCCGCCGGTTCAGTCGCCGCCGTCGTCCTCGCTCACCCGGAGCACGATCTTCCCACGGCGGTGCTCCCTCTCCAGGGCCTCGTAGGCGGCGCGTGCCTCGGCCAGGGGAACGACACGGTCCACGACCGGGACGAGCCGGCCGTCGTCGATCAGCCCGGTGACCGACTCGAGCCCGGTGCGATCCGGCTCGACGACGAAGAACACGCCGCGTGCCGAGTGCGAGGCGGCGGCGTCCGGATCCGGCGGCTGCACGATGCTGACCAGCGTGCCGCCCGGGCGCAGCACGCTCCAGGAGCGGGCCTGGGTCGCGCCGCCGACCAGGTCCAGCACGACGTCGGCGCCTTCGACGTGGTCCTCGAAGCGGTCGGCGGTGTGGTCGAGGACCTGCTCGGCCCCGAGTCGCCGGACGAATTCCCGGTCCGCCGCCGAAGCCGTGGCGGTCACTCGCGCGCCGAGCGCCACGGCGATCTGGACGGCGAAGGAGCCGACGCCTCCCGCTCCGCCGTGGATCAGGACGTGCCGGCCGGCGGTCACGGCGGCGTGGGTGACCAGCGCCTGCCACGCGGTAAGGGCAGCCAGCGGAACGGCCGCGGCCCGGACGTGGTCGAGGCCGGAGGGCTTCACCGCCAGCAGATCCGCCGGGACGGTGACGTACTCCGCGGCCGCTCCGTCACGGGTGAACGGGATCAGACCGTACACCGCGGTTCCCGCGGGCGGGCCGGACGCCCCCGGGCCGAGTGCGGCCACGACTCCGCTGACCTCGTGCGAGGGAATGGTGGGCGTCCGGTCCGCACCGGTCCCGTCGAAGCTGTCGGTCCAGGTGGCGTCCCAGGCCAGCTCCCCTCGGGTGACGGAGGCGGCGTGGACGGAGACCAGCGCCTCGCCGGGGCCCGGCTCGGGTCGTGGTGCGCTCTCGTACACCAGTTGCTCGGGGCCCCCGCGCTCGTGGGCGCGTACCGCGCGCATGGCGGTCATCGGTCGATCACTCCTCGCCGTGACGGCGGCGCTCCGCCCGGCCTGGCCCGGCGCGGGAACGCTGCGGGCCCGGTGGCCCGAGCCCAGCATGCGCCGGGTGGGGCCGGACGGCTTGTCCCGGACGGCTGAAGGAGTGGTGTGCGGGTCGCACGGTTGCGCCGCGCGGCCCCTGCGGCGGAGCCGCCCCGGCAGCGCGGGCCGAGGTGCTCGGCCGGTCTCGGCGGCGTAGCTCCGGCCCAGGGTGGGGCCGTGCCCTGCGAGGCCGCTCATCAGGTCGCGTCGCGCGCCGGGCCGGGCAAGGGCGAGGGGCAGGGAGGGCATGAGCAGGGGCGGGGCGAGCGCGGGGAAAGGAAACAGCAGGGGAAGGGAAACAGAAAAGGGCCCTCGCCGGCTCTTGCCCGCGAAGACCCTTCGCACCGTCGGGACGACAGGATTTGAACCTGCGACCCCTTGACCCCCAGTCAAGTGCGCTACCAAGCTGCGCCACGTCCCGGTGCCCGCCTGACCTGGGGTTTCCCCCGGCAGAACGTGCAGGAAAACCATACCGCACTCGGGCCGATGGTCGCGCACCCCTTTCGCCCGCACCGAGGGGCGGTCCGGGCACCGGCACCGACCCACTTGACCTCAAGTTCGGTAGAGGGTGCAGGCACACTCACGAAGGGGCGCCTGGAGCGGGTCCGCACCGCCTCCGAGGTCGCCGTCCACCCCTTCCGGGACCGTGCTGTCCGGACCTTCCGGGCAGCACCCGCAGCCGGGATACCGGCGGCGACCCCCAGCCGGCCGGGCAGGCCCAGAACGAGCGATCCACGGCCAAGGTGCTCCGCAGCCGCAGGAGCGGGCCGTATGCCTTCCACGCGGAACCTCCTCTCCTCGGCGGACGGGGGTCGTCGAGGCGGACTGGATCTCCGGGCCCGGGAAATACCACGGAGATGGTTTGTTAAGCCTGTTGACATACATGCGGAGCCTTGCATACCGTCCGCCGTCGAAGCGCTTCGACGAGCCGCATCGAAGGCATTCGACGCGGCGCTCACACCGTTCGTCCGGCTCAGGTGGAGGTCACGTTCAATGATGAAGGTGCGCAGATCGGCAGTAATCGCCGCGGCGGCCCTTGCGGGCACGCTGCTGATCGCTTCGTGCGGAAGCTCCGGCAGCAGCGCCGAGGGCGACGGCAAGACCCTCAAGCTCTGGCACTACGAAGGTCCCGACAGTGCCATGGGCATCGCCTGGAACCAGGCGATAGCCGAGTTCAAGAAGACCCACCCCGGAGTCAAGGTCGAGTTCGAGGCGAAGGGCTTCGAGCAGGTCCAGAAGACCGCCTCGATGGTGCTGAACTCCAGCAACGCCCCCGACGTCATGGAGTACAACAAGGGCAACGCCACTGCCGGCCTCCTGGCCAAGCAGGGCCTGCTCACCGACCTCACGCCCCAGGTCACCAAGTACGGCTGGGACAAGCTTCTCAGCCCGAGCGTGTCCACCACCAGCAAGTACGACGCCAAGGGCGTCATGGGCTCGGGCAAGTGGTACGGCATCCCGAACTTCGGCGAGTACACGATGGTGTACTACAACAAGGACCTCTTCGCGGAGAACCACGTGAAGGTCCCCACCACATTCGACGAGTTCACCGACGCGCTGCAGGCCTTCAAGGCCAAGGGCATCACCCCGCTCGCCAACGGCGGCGCCGAGTACCCCGCCCAGCAGTACCTGTACCAGCTCGCCCTGTCCAAGGCCGACCGCAACTGGGTGGACTCCTACGAGCTCTACAAGGGCAGGGTCGACTTCCACGACGCCGCCTGGACCTACGCCGCCAACACGTTCGCGGACTGGGTCAAGAAGGGCTACATCGCCAAGACCAGCAGCAGCGCGAAGGCCGAGGACGCCGGGGTCTCCTTCATCAGCGGCAAGGCACCGATCTTCTTCTCCGGCACCTGGTGGTTCGGACGCTTCACCGCCGACAACAAGTTCAAGTGGGGCTCCTTCCTTTGGCCCGGGTCCAAGCTCACCCTCGGCTCCGGCGGCAACCTGTGGGTCGTCCCCAAGAACGCCAAGAACAAGCAGCTGGCCTATGACTTCATCAACATCACGTTGAAGAAGCAGATCCAGAACACCCTGGGCAACCACGGCGGCGTCCCCGTCGCGGCCGACCCGGCGGCCATCACCGATCCGGGCTCCAAGGGTCTGATCCGGAACTTCAACAAGATCTCCTCCGAGGACGGGCTCGCCTTCTACCCCGACTGGCCGGTCCCGGGCTTCTACGACGTCCTGGTCTCCGCCACCCAGAAGCTGATCACCGGCAGCGCGAGCCCCAGCCAGGTGCTCGACGAGCTCCAGAAGGCCTATGACGCGGGTGCCCCCACGTCATGAGTCCACAACCCCTGCGACTGCGCAACCCGTACGCGCTCTACCTGGTCCCCGGTGTCGTCGCGTTCCTCGCGGTCATCGTCGTTCCGTTCGCGATGAACATCTGGTTCAGCTTCACCCACTGGCAGGGCGTCGGCACGCCTACCTGGGCCGGGCTGGACAACTACCGGGAACTGCTGAAGGACTCACGGTTCTGGGAGTCCTTCAGGCACAGCGTCGCCATGGTCGCGGCGATGGCGGTGGTCCCCACCGCCATCGGCCTCGTCGTGGCCGCGGCCCTGTTCGACTTCGTCGGCAAGCACTTCGGCTCGAAGCCGGCCAGCGTTCTGCGCGCCTGCTTCTACCTTCCCCAGGTCCTGCCGATCACAGTGGCGGGCATCGTCTGGAGCTGGATCCTGGCCCCCGGCAACGGCTCGCTCAACGAGCTGCTGAAGGCGGTGGGCCTGGGCTCGCTCCAACAGGACTGGCTGGGTGACCCGAAGTTCGCGCTGTGGAGCGTGATGGCCGTCATGGTGTGGGTGCAGTTGGGGTTCCCCGTCGTGATCTTCATGGCGGGGCTCCAGCGGGCCGATCCGTCGCTGTACGAGGCGGCCGAGCTGGACGGGACGAACTGGTGGCAGCGGTTCTGGCATGTGACGCTGCCCCAGATCCGGCCCGAGATCTACGTGGTGATGCTGTGGTGCACCATTGCGGCCCTCAAGGTCTTCGGTGCCGTCTACGTCCTGACCAAGGGCGGGCCCGCCGACGCGACCATCGTGCCGTCCTACTTCTCCTTCTCGACCTTCTTCGAGAAGACCGAGGTCGGCTACGGCTCGGCGATCGCGACGGTGCTCACCGTCATCATCCTGGCGCTGACCATGGTCGGCTTGCGCTTCCAGACCCGCGCGGAGGACGAACAGTGAAGGCGGTAAAGCGCTACCCGGTGCTGGTGGCGATCAGCCTCGGCGGGATCTTCATGGTGCTGCCGCTCCTGATCGTGCTCAACAACGCGCTGAAGTCGCCTGCCGACTATTCCGCGCACGGCCCGCTCGCGCTGCCTCACGGCATCAGCCTGAACGCGCTGAGCGACTTCTGGACCCGGGTCGACTTCGGGCGCGTGCTCCTGAACTCGGTCCTGATATCGGGGTCGGTGGCCGTGTCCGGTGTCGTCCTCTCGGTGCTCAACGCGTACGCGATCGGCATCGGCAGGATCAAGGGACGGGCCTGGATGCTCGGCTTCTTCGTGCTGGCCAACGTGCTCCCGCAGGAAGCCCTGATCTACCCGCTGTACTACCTGGCCAAGGAGCTGGGACTGTACGACACCAGGCTCAGCCTGATCATCGTCTTCAGCGTCATACAAGCGGCCTTCGGCACCTACCTCCTCTCCTCCGTGCTCGGGGCCTTCCCGAGGGAGATCATCGAGGCAGCCAGGATCGACGGGGCCAACAGCTGGCAGATCCTGTGGCGGATGGTGGTCCCGGTCAGCCGGCCCACCCTCGGTGTCCTCATGGTGTTCTTCTTCATCTGGACGTGGAACGAGTTCCTGCTGCCCCTGGTCATGCTGCCGTCCAACGACAACCAGACCGTCTCGGTCGCGCTCGGTGTCCTCCAGGGCCAGCGGCTGATGGACGCGACCATGACCAACGCGGCCGGCCTGCTCGGCGCGCTGCCCGCCATCGTCTTCTTCCTCGTCTTCCAGCGGACCCTGACCCGGGGCATCGCCGTGGGCGCCGTGAAGTGACCCGTGCCCGGACGGCGACGTCCGCGCACCCCCTTCGGGCGGAGCCCCCTCAACGCCCGCCCGCCGCTGTGCCTTCCGCCCGTCCTGTCTCGAGCGGAAAGGCACAGCGCCCTGTTCCTCCACCCCGTACTGCGCACATCGGTAGCCCCTACCGTGAAAGGCATCGACCATGAAGTTCACCGACGGATACTGGCTGCTGCGAGAAGGCGTCACGGCGGCCTATCCGGCAGAAGTCCTCGATGCCGTTCCCGGCCCCGGATCGCTCAGGGTCTACGCCCCCACCCAGCACATCCGGAACCGTGGCGATCTCCTCAAGGGCCCGGTCGTCACCATCGACTGCACCGCCCCGATGCCCGGCGTGATCGGCGTGCGAATCACCCACTTCGAGGGCGAGGTCGACACCGGCCCGCACTTCGCCCTCACCCACGAGCCCCACAACGCCGTCGTGTCCGTCGACGAGCGGGAAGCCGTACTCATCTCCGGCGAGTTGAGTGTGCACTTCGGCCTCGACGGCAACTGGCGCATGGCGTTCCAGGCCGACGGTCGCACGCTCACCAGCAGCGATACCAAGGCCATGGCCCTGATACAGACGGGCGACGGACGGCACTACGTCCGCGAGCAGTTGCGGCTGAACGTCGGCACGTCCGTGTACGGGCTCGGCGAGCGTTTCGGACCGCTGGTCAAGAACGGCCAAAGTGTCGACATCTGGAACGCCGACGGCGGTACCAGCAGCGAACAGGCGTACAAGAACGTCCCCTTCTACCTCACCGACGCCGGCTACGGGATCTTCGTCGACGACCCGGGCAAGGTCTCCTTCGAGGTCGCCTCGGAGCAGGCCTCACGTGTCCAGTTCAGCGCCGAACGCCAGCAGTTGCAGTACTACGTCATCCACGGACCCACCCCCAAGGAGATCCTCGGCAAGTACACGAGCCTGACCGGCCGGCCCGCGCTGCCGCCCGCCTGGTCCTTCGGACTGTGGCTGACCACGTCCTTCACCACCGCCTACGACGAGCAGACCGTCACCGGATTCGTCGACGGCATGGCCGAGCGCAACCTCCCGCTCTCCGCCTTCCACTTCGACTGCTTCTGGATGCGCGAGTTCAACTGGTGCGACTTCGAGTGGGACCCGCGGGTCTTCCCGGATCCTGAGGGCATGCTGCACCGCCTCAAGGACCGTGGCCTGCACATCTGTGTGTGGATCAACCCGTATATCGCCCAGCGCTCCCCGCTGTTCGCCGAGGCCAGGGCCGCCGGGCACCTGCTGAAGCGCCGCGACGGCAGTGTGTGGCAGTGGGACCTGTGGCAGCCCGGCATGGCCCTGGTCGACTTCACCGACCCGGACGCCTGCGCCTGGTACGCGTCCAAGCTCGAGGCCCTGCTCGAGATGGGCGTCGACTGCTTCAAGACCGACTTCGGCGAGCGCGTCCCCACCGACGTCGCGTACTTCGACGGCTCCGATCCCGAGCGCATGCACAACTACTACACTCAGCTGTACAACCAGACCGTCTTCGACGTGCTGCGCAAGCACCGCGGCGAGGGCGAGGCCGTGCTGTTCGCCCGCTCGGCAACCGCCGGCGGCCAGCAGTTCCCGGTGCACTGGGGCGGCGACTGCGAATCCACCTGGGAGTCCATGGCGGAGTCGCTGCGCGGCGGCCTGTCCCTGGGGCTGTCCGGCTTCGGCTACTGGAGTCACGACATCGGCGGCTTCGAGGGGCTCCCGGACGCCGGCCTGTTCAAGCGCTGGATCGCCTTCGGCATGCTCTCCTCGCACAGCCGCCTGCACGGTTCGTCCTCGTACCGTGTGCCGTGGCTCTTCGACGAGGAGGCGGTGGACGTGCTGCGCACGTTCACCGAGCTCAAGCTGAGCCTCATGCCCTATCTGTACGGATCCGCGTACGAGGCGCACACCCAGGGCATCCCCATGATGCGCGCCATGGTCCTGGAGTTCCCCGAGGACCCGGCCTGCGCGCCGCTGGAGCGCCAGTACATGCTCGGCCCGGACTTGTTGGTGGCACCGGTCTTCTCGGAGACCGGCGAGGTCTCCTACTACGTGCCCGAGGGAACCTGGACCCACTTCACCACCGGCCGCACGGTCACCGGACCCCGCTGGGTACGCGAGACCCATGACTACTTCGGTGTCCCGCTTCTGGCGCGGCCCGGCGCCGCGATCCCGGTCGGCGCGGTCCATGACCGCCCGGACTACACTTGGGCGGAAGGCGTGACCGTCCGCGTCTTCCAGCCCGCCGACGGCTCCCGGACCATGGTGCGCATTCCGCGCGACGACACCACCGCGGTGGAGATCACCGTCGTCCGCGAGGACGTCACGCTGCGGGCCGAGACATCCGACGCCTCCCTGCCCTGGGGCATCGAGGTCGCGGGCGGTCCCTCGGCCCGGGCCGAAGCGGGCACCCGCGTCCTCACCCTGGAGCTGCCCGGGTCCTGACGGACGCGTCCGCCCATCACACGTCATCGACAAGGGAGTTGCATGGTCAAGATCGCTGACGTGGCGAGGCACGCCAAGGTGTCCCCGAGCACCGTCAGTTATGCGCTCAGCGGGAAGCGGCCGATCTCGCCGCAGACCCGTCAACGCATCGAGGAGAGCATCCGCGTCCTGGGCTACCGGCCGCACGCCGGGGCCCGGTCGCTGGCCAGCAGCCAATCCCGCGTGCTGGCCCTCGTGCTGCCGCTGCGCAAGGGCGTCCACGTCCCCGTGCTCATGCAGTTCGCCACGTCGGTGCTCACCGCGGCCAGGGAACACAACCACGACGTGCTCCTCCTCGCCCAGGACGAGGGTGACGAAGGCATCGTCCGCGTCGCCAAGAGCGCGATGGCCGATGCGTTCATCATCATGGACGTGGAGCTCGAGGACCGCAGACTCCCCCTGCTGCGGACCCTGGACCAGCCGTCCGTGCTCATCGGCTTCCCCGCCGACCCGACTGGGTTGACCTGCGTCGATCTGGACTTCCGGGGTGCCGGCGAGGCCTGTGTGGAGCACCTTGCCGCACTCGGGCACCGCAGCGTCGCCCTGATCGGGTCACCGCCCGAGGTGTACCTGCGCGGTACCGGCTTCGCACGGCGCGTGACCGCGGGTTTCACGGCCGCCGCCGACCGGCTGGGGATGCGCTCCATCGCTCATCCCTGCCCCGAGACACCGGCCGCGGCCCGTGCGATGGCGGAGCGGCTGATCCGCGAGGATCCGTCGCTCACCGCGGTCGTCGTCCACAACGAGTCGGTCATCCAGCCGCTCATCGCAGCCTTCACCGCCATGGGCCTCCGGGTTCCGCAGGACCTGTCGGTCATCGCGATCTGCCCCGACGAGACAGCCGAGCAGGCGCTCGTGCCCATCACCTCGGTATCCATACCCTCCGACGAGATCGGCACCCGTGCGGTCGGCCTGCTCATGGCCAAGCTCGTCGGCCGGGACGCTCCCGAGACGACCGTGCTGCCTGCCCGCCTCACCCCGCGCTCCACCACCGCGCCGCCGGGGTCGCTCTGACCCCCGGCGCCGAACCGGCGCGCGCACCGCGGGGGCGGGTGTCCGCCCCCGCCGCGGAGCGCCTGTACTTCGTCGAGGGCGGCAATGGGGGGCGGGTACTCCGCCGAAGAAAAGCGGCGCCGGTGACGGCGATCGCCTTCGCGGGGCCGGCCGCGCCGGATCGGGCTGCGGCCCGTGCTGCACACCTTCGCCGGCTTCCCGGTCGAGCGGCCCTTGGGGAGGTGCGGGGCAGGTGGTCGGCCGCGTTCCGGCGCCGGCGGGCCTACCGGTCCGCCGCATGCACGCGGGGCGCAGCGCGAGGAGGCCGCCGACGCCGTGCCGGAGCGGGGAGTCCCGCCGGATCATGCCGCGCGGGGCCGGGCGGGCCCTGCGGGCGTCACTCCGGGCGGAGCCCCAGCTCCGGGTGGGCTTCCTGGAGCCGGGGCGGGGCGGCCTGGCGCCAGGAGTCCGCGAGGACGTCCCGCAGTTCCTCCTCGTCCTCCAGGGCGGCCAGCCGGACGCGCACCCAGGCGAACTGGGCTTCGTGTGCGGCGATCCAGAACTTCTCCGGCTCGGCGAGGACCAGTTCGCCGCGCTCCTCCCGGGGGCAGCGCACCGCCATGGACGTCTCGTCCTCCGGCAGGGTGGCGAACATCTTGCCCGCGACCCGGAAGGTGGGCATGCTCCAGGCGAGCTTCTCCGACGTGTCCGGCAGGGACAGGGCGACACGGCGTACGTCTGCGGCTTCCGACATGGACGGCACCGTAGCTGCCCCCTCTGACAGTGCCGACCGTCCGGTGATCAGTCTGCCGCAGCCTTGCCGACGTGCTTGTAGTACAGCGTCGTGGGGCGCAGGGTTCCGTCCGGGCTCGCCGCGTAGTCGGGGATCGTTCCGGCTCGCGCCCATCCGGCCGCGCGGTACAGGTGCTCGGCCGGGCTGCCGGTCTCGGTGTCCAGGTGCAGCAGGCCGACACCGGCCGCCCGGGCCGCCTGCTCGGCGACGGTCAGGAGCCTGCGCCCCAGTCCCCGGCCGCGGGCGTCCGGGTGCACCATCAGCTTGGTGATCTCGGCGCGGTGCCGGCCGTTGGGCATTCCGGGGAAGACCAGGCTGACGGTGCCGAGCATCCGGTCGTCGGCCTGCGCGGCCCACACCGCGCGCCGCCCGCCGGCCACCTCGCCGGCGCACCGGGTCCACCAGGCGGCGGCCTCCGCCCGGTGGAGGGGGGCGAGAAAGCCGACGGAGGCCCCGGCGTCCACCGTGGCGGTCAGCAGGCCGGCCAGTTCCCCGATCGCGTCCGGGAGGAGCCCGGCGTCCAGGCGGCGCACGATCACGGCAGCACCACCGCCAGCAGGTACCGTGCGTGGGCGTCGCCCGTGCACCGGAACCGCGTCGGGCCCCACACCCGCATCCGCAGGCAGTCACCGGTGCGCAGCCGGTGCGCGACGTCCTGAACGGTCACCTCCAGCGCCCCCTCGCGCACCCAGAGGTGCTGTTCCAGTCCGGCGACGGGCGGCCGGTCGTAGGCGATGTCGGCGCCCGGTGCGAGCCGGCCCTCGACGAGTTCGCCGCGCAGTCCGGCGTGCGGCGGGGACACGGCCCGCCGTTCGAACCCGGACGCGTGGTCCTCCCACACCGGTTGCTCGGCGGCGCGGACCAGCAGGGCGGGCTCCGCCTCCACCTCGCCGAGCAGCCGGGACATGGTCCGCCCGTAGACCCGGCAGAGGCGGTTGAGCTGGGCGGCGGTGGGGCTGATCTCGGCGCGTTCGGCGCGGGAGAGGGTGGAGCGGCTGACCCCGCTGCGCTCGGCGAGTTCGGTGAGGGACCAGCCGGACTGTGCGCGCAGGGCGGCCAGCCGGGCGCCGAGCCGGAGGTCCACGGAGTCGGGCGCCGCCCGGTCCCCGGCGTCCGCACCGTCCCCGGGGGGTGGGGTCGCACCTGCTCCGGCGGAAGGTTCGCCCGTGCCGCCGGGGGCGGCGTGATGGGCGGGCTCCGGCAGGCCGCCGGGGTGCCCCGCACCGTGCGGCGGCGGGTCGCTCCATGCGCTTCGTCTCATGTCCGGGACGATATCCCGAAAATGAGACGGGCATGTTACGTGCGGCTCAGTGGGCGGCGGCCCCGGTCAGCGCGTCCAGCACCGGTCTGATCAGGGGGTGGTCCTCCGCACCGCGCCGGACCGCGGCGAAGACCCGCCGCGTGGGGGCGACGCCGTCCACGGGGCGGACGACGACGCCCGCCAGGTCCATTCCGCGCAGGGCCGAACGCGGGACCACGGCCACGCCGGCGCCGGCCGAGGCGAGGGCGACGACGGCGCGGAAGTCGTCGGAGGAGTGTTCAAGGCGGGGCTGGAACCCGGCGCTCTCACAGGCCAGGACGACCACCTCGTGGCAGGGGTTGCCGGGGTAGGGCCCGATCCACGGCTCCTTGGCGAGGTCGGCGAGGGGGACCTCGCCGGCGCCGGCGAGCCGGTGGCCGACCGGGACGACCGCGTCGAACGGCTCGGCGTACAGGGGCACGTGGGTGAGGCGCGGATCGTCGGCGGGCGGGCCCCCGCGGTACTCCACCGCCACCGCGACGTCCACCTGGCGGTCCAGCACCATGGGCAGGCTGGCGTCGCCCTCGGCGTCCTGGACCCGGATGCGGATCCCGGGCGCGGTCCCGGCCAGCCGGGCCACGGCCGGGGCGACGACCAGCGCGATGCCGGTGGCGAAGGCCGCGACGGTGACCGTGCCCGCCGCACCGGAACCGTAGGCGGCCAGCTCGGCCTCGGCCCGCTCGAGCTGGGCGAGGACGGCGTTGGTGTGGCTGAGCAGGATCTCGCCGGCCGGGGTGAGGCGTACGCCCTTGGCTCCGCGCTCCACGAGACGGTGGCCCGTCTCCTGTTCCAGCGCGGTCAGCTGCTGGGACACGGCCGAGGGGGTGAGGTACAGCGCGGCGGCGGCCGCGGTGACCGTGCGGTGGTCCGCCACCGCACGGAGGATGTGGAGCCGCCGTGCTTCGATCATGCGACCGATTATCTCAAGGTCGGGGGACCGGCCGCTCCGAGGGGCGGGGCACTCAGCCCTCCAGCTCGGCCCGCGCCGCCACGAAGGCGTCCACCGCGCGGTCGACGTCGCCGGTGGAGTGCGCCGCGGACAACTGGACGCGGATGCGGGCCTGCCCCTGGGGGACGACCGGGTAGGAGAAGCCGATCACGTACACACCGCGCTCCAGCAGCAGCTCCGCCATGCGCGCCGCCTTCGCCGCGTCGCCGATCATGACGGGGGCGATGGCGTGGTCGCCGGGCAGGACGTCGAAGCCCTCCTCGGTCATCCGGCGGCGGAACAGGGCGGTGTTCTCGGCGAGCCGCACCCGCAGGTCGTCGGCGGACTCCAGCAGGTCGAGGACCTTGAGGGAGGCCGCCGCGATCACCGGGGCGAGGGTGTTGGAGAACAGGTACGGGCGGGACCGCTGCCGCAGCAGGGCGACGATCTCGGCGCGTGCGGCGACGTAGCCGCCGGAGGCGCCGCCGAGGGCCTTGCCCAGGGTGCCCGTGATGATGTCGACGCGGTCCATCACGCCGTGCAGTTCGGGGGTGCCGCGGCCGGACGGACCGACGAAGCCGACCGCGTGCGAGTCGTCGACCATGACCATCGCGTCGTAGCGGTCGGCCAGGTCGCAGATCTCGCGCAGCGGGGCCACGTAGCCGTCCATGGAGAACACGCCGTCGGTGACGATCAGGCGGCGGCGCGCGCCGGACGCCTCCTTCAGCTTCGCTTCCAGGTCGGCCAGGTCGCGGTTGGCGTACCGGTGGCGGCGGGCCTTGGACAGGCGGATGCCGTCGATGATCGACGCGTGGTTGAGCGCGTCGGAGATCACCGCGTCCTGCTCGCCGAGCAGCGTCTCGAACACGCCGCCGTTGGCGTCGAAGCAGGAGGAGTAGAGGATGGTGTCCTCCTGGCCGAGGAACGCCGACAGGCGGGCCTCCAGCTCCTTGTGCACCTCCTGCGTTCCGCAGATGAAACGCACCGAGGCCATGCCGTAGCCCCAGCGGTCCAGGGCCTGGTGCGCGGCGGCGACCACGTCGGGGTGGTCGGCGAGGCCGAGGTAGTTGTTGGCGCAGAAGTTGAGGACCTCGCCGGGGCGGCCGCCCGCGGTGACGCGGACGGTCGCGGACTGCGGGGTGCCGATGACCCGCTCCGGCTTGTGCAGGCCGGCGGCACGGATCTCGTCGAGGGCGGCGCGCAGGTCGTCGCGCACGGAGTCGAACATGGCAGAGCTCCTAGAAGTGGGGGCGGTTCACCGGTCAGACGGTCCAGTCGAGGACGACCTTGCCGCCCCTGCCGCTCGCCGCGTCGGCGAACGCCGCCTCGAAGTCCCGGTAGGCGTAGCGGCCGGTGATGACGGGGGCGAGGTCCAGGCCGCCCTCCAGCAGGACGGTCATCGCGTACCAGGTCTCGAACATCTCGCGGCCGTAGATGCCCTTGAGGGTGATCATGGAGGTGACGATCCGGGACCAGTCGACCGGGAACTCCTCGGCGGGCAGGCCGAGCATGGCGATCCGGCCGCCGTGCGTCATGTTGGCGATCATGCCGCGCAGCGCCTCTGGATGGCCGGACATCTCCAGGCCGATGTCGAAGCCCTCGCGCAGCCCCAGCCGCCGCTGCCCGTCGGCGACCGTCGACGTGGAGACGTCGAGCGCGAGGTCGGCGCCGACCTTGCGGGCGAGTTCCAGCCGCTCCGGGCTGACATCGGTCACCACGACGTTCCGGGCGCCCGCGTGCTTGGCGACCGCGGCTGCCATCAGCCCGATCGGTCCGGCACCGGTGATCAGCACGTCCTCGCCGACCAGTGGGAACGACAGGGCGGTGTGCACGGCGTTGCCGAACGGGTCGAAGATCGCGGCCACGTCGAGGTCGACCGGGACCCGGTGCACCCACACGTTGGACGCGGGCAGCGCCACGTACTCGGCGAACGCGCCGTCCCGACCCACTCCCAGCCCGACCGTGGCCCGGCACAGGTGCCGCCGGCCGGCCAGGCAGTTGCGGCACTTTCCGCAGACCAGGTGGCCCTCGCCGCTGACCCGGTCGCCGACGGCGATGTCGGTGACGTCGCGGCCGGTGTCGACCACCTCGCCGACGAACTCGTGCCCGAGCACGAGCGGGGTGCGGATCGTCTGCTGCGCCCAGCCGTCCCAGGACCGGATGTGCAGGTCGGTGCCGCAGATCCCGGTGCGCGCGACCTTGATCAGCACGTCTCCGGGTCCGACGGCGGGTTCCGGGACGTCGGCGAGCCAGAGCCCTGGCTCCGCCTTCTCCTTGACCAGCGCCTTCACGCTACGGCTCCTGTGGGTCTCGACGGTTCCGCACCCGGACGCGGGCGCACCGAAGGAGCCCGTGCCGGGAGGGAGAGGGGAATCGTGCAGCAATCTGCCGTACGGTGCCCTCCCCGGTCCATCGAGGATTTCTTAAGCGGCGCCTCAGCTCTGCTTCACACCCCGGCCGCACCGCCGCCGGCGGCGGTGGTGCTCACAGCGGCAGGCCGTCCTCCGCTCGGCGTTCGAGCCGCACGGCGAGTTCCGCGGCGGTCGCCTTGATGGTCCGCAGTCCCTGCGTCCCCCAGGACCGGGGGCTCTGGTCGGCGACGCACACCGTGCCCAGCACCGTGCCCGTGGTGTCGATGAGCGGCGCTCCGAGGTAGGAGTGGATGCCGTACTCGTCGACGACCGGGTTGCCCGCGAACCGCGGGTAGTCCCGGACGTCCTCCAGGGCGAGGGCGCGGCGGCGGGCGACGACGTGGGGGCAGTAGCCGTGGTCCCGCGGCAGGGTCCGGCCGAGTTCCGGCTGCGGGCGCTCACCGGGTGCGGGCAGCGGGGGCACCGGGACGCGCAGTCCCGCGAAGAACTGCCCGCCCTCGTCGAGGAAGTTCACCATGGCGTACGGGGCACCCGCGAGGCCGGCCAGGTGGCCCGCGAAGACGTCGAGGGCGGGGTCGGGCCGCTGCTCCAGGCCGAGTTCGCGCAGCCGCCGGACGCGGGCCGGGGCCTCCCTGTCCTCGGGGGTGAGCAGCAGCCGACCGGGGGGACGCGGCGGGTCGTAGCTCATGGCCGGGCTCCGGCGGCGGTGCGGGCGTGGGGCATGGACGGGCTCCCTGGGCGGTGTGGGATCACTTCGGCGTCGACGGGGACGGCAGTTGGGCGCCGCGGTTCTGCTCGGGCGCGGCCGGGGCGTGGGCGATGAGATGCCGGACCAGGGTGAGCAGGGTCTCCACGCCGGACGCGGAGATCCGCGCGTCGCAGCGGACCACGGGGATCTCCGGCTGCAGGTCGATCGCGGCGCGCACCTCCTCGGGGTCGTAGCGGTGGGCGCCGTCGAACTCGTTCACGGCGACGACGAATCCGAGGCCGCGCTCCTCGAAGAAGTCGACGGCGGCGAAGCAGTCCTCCAGCCGGCGGGTGTCGGCGAGCACGACCGCGCCGAGTGCGCCCTCGCAGAGTTCGTCCCACATGAACCAGAACCGCTCCTGCCCGGGTGTCCCGAACAGGTAGAGCACGTGCTGCGGATCGAGGGTGAGGCGGCCGAAGTCCATGGCGACCGTCGTCTCCATCTTGTTCTCGATCCCGTCGAGGCGGTCGGTCGCGGCGCTGACGGTGGTCAGCAGTTCCTCCGTGGACAGCGGTGCGATCTCGCTCACGGCGCCCACGAAGGTGGTCTTGCCGACGCCGAAGCCGCCGGCCACCAGGATCTTGAGCGCGGTGGGGAAGGGGTCGCCTCCCCTGAAAGGGTCGCCTCCGTCGGCGCGGGCCGGGTCAAAGCTGTCGTCGTAGTCCATCGAGCACTGCCTCCAGAAGGGCCCGGTCGGTGGGATGGTCGTGGAACGCGGGGGGTTTGGTGGTCAGGGCGCCGCAGTCGACGAGGTCCGACAGCAGCACCTTGGTGACCGCTGCCGGCAGCTTCAGGTGAGCGGCGATCTCGGCCACCGGAAGGGGCACGCGGCACAGGTCGAGCGCCTGCGCGTGTTCAGGTCCCAGGTAGCCGAGGGGGGTGACCCCGGTCGCGCGCACCTGCGACATCAGGTCGAGGTCGACGCTGGGCCGGGTGCGGCCGTTGCTGACGGTGAACGGGCGCACGAGCCGACCGGCCGCGTCGTCGAGCCAGGGCCCGTCGCCGGCCGCCGCCACGCTCAAGGCCTCATCACCGCGGGTTCGGCGGCATGCTGGCGGGGCGCCGTCACGAGGTAGGGGCGGACGCTCTTGACCAGCATGGCCATCTCGTAGCCGAGGACTGCCGCGTCGGCCTCTCGTCCGGCCATGACGGCGAGGCAGGTGCCGGAGCCGGCGGTGGTGACGAACAGCAGGGTCGAGTCGAGTTCGACGACGACCTGCCGCACGTCGCCGCCGTCGCCGAAGCGCACGCCCGCGCTCCGGCCGAGGGAGTACAGGCCGGAGGCCAGGGCGGCCATGTGGTCGGCGCTGTCCGGGTCGAGACCGTGGACGGACTTCACGAGTCCGTCGCAGGACAGCAGGACGGCGCTGATGGTGTGCGGTACACGCTGGACGAGGCCGCTCATCAGCCAGTCGAGGTCGGATGCGTGGCCGGTCGGCGTGTCGCTCGCCATGGTGGATCGACTCCTTGGGGTGCGGGGGTCTGCGGGAGTGTGGGGGACGCGGGTGGGGTGGTGGGTGCGGGTGGGATTGCGCGCGGTCATCCGTTCGGCGCGCCCCCGTCGTGCCGGGTGGTGCTCGGACGGCCGGAGGAGGGTCCGGTGCGGTCGCGCCCGTTGGGCGTCTGGCGGGCTGCGGGCACCGGGGCGATGTCTGCGGTGGTGATGCGGGTGAAGTCCATGGGGGGCGAGGGGGCCGTGGGGGCCGTGGGGGCCGTGGGGGGTGGTGCGGTCGGGGGAGCCGCGTCCGGGGCGGGGTTCCGGGCGGGGCCGGGGCCCGGGAGACCGCCGGGGGCGGTCACGATGTCGTCGCGGACCTGCGGGGAGCCGGCCGGGGCGGTCGGAACACCGGTGCCGGCCCCGGCGGACTCGGCGGACTCGGCGAGGCCGATCCCGCGGCGGAAGGCGGCCATCAGGCCGGGGTCGTGCCCGGGAGGCTGCTCGGGCTCCTGGCGGGGGGCGGGCCCGCCGCGCAGTTGGGGGGCGAGGTGCTCCTGGGCTCGGCGCCGGGGCAGTCCGGGCTTGCCGACGGTGCCGCGGACGGCTCCGGTGCGCGGGACCGCCGGCTCGCCCGCCCCGTCCTCGACGACGGACCGGGCACCGGACCGGATCCCGGGCGCTGCGGCGGCCGGGTTGGTCCGGTCCTCCCGGGGTCCGCGCACCGGAAGGGGGGCGGGGGCGCCGCCGGGGTGCCTGCCGGGCTTTCCACCCGGTGCCGGTTCGCCGCCCGTGGCCGGTGCCGCGGCCGGGGGGTCCGGCGGGGCGGGCAGGGCGCCGTGGCCCGGGCGGAGCTGCGCAGCGGGCGCGGGCTCTGCGGGGGTGGGCGGTGCGGGGGTGGCGGGCGGAGCTGCGGCCGGCAGGGTGGGGTGCGGGCGGCCGGGCTTGGCGGCGGACTGCGGGGCGGGGCGCCGCTGCCGGTGGGGCACCGCGGCTGCGGCGGGTTCAGGTCCGGCCGCGGTGTCCTGCGGCAGGGCCCGGGCGCCCGGATCGTCCGGAGCGGCGCCGAGCAGGTCCTGCGGGACGACGAGTACGGCCTGGACGCCGCCGTAGATGTTGCTCTGGAGGCGGACCCTGATGCCGTGCCGCCGGGCGAGCTGCGAGACGACGTACAGCCCGATCCGGCCGTCGGCCAGCAGCCGCGCGACGTTGACCTGGTCGGGGTCGGCGAGCAGGGCGTTCATCCGGTTCTGCTCCTCGGCCGGCATGCCCAGGCCGCGGTCCTCGACCTCGACCGCCAGACCGGAGGTGACGAGACCGGCGCGCAGCAGTACCTGGGTCTGCGGGGCGGAGAACACCGTGGCGTTCTCGACGAGTTCGGCGAGGAGGTGGATGACGTCGGCGACGGCGTGGCCGCGCAGCCGGCCGTCGACCGGCGGTACGAGCTTGACCCGCGAGTACTGTTCCACCTCGGCGATGGCGGAGCGCAGTACCTCGGTCATGGAGACGGGGTTGCTCCACTGGCGCCGGGAGACGGCGCCGCCCAGGACGGCGAGGTTCTCGGCGTGGCGGCGGATCCGGGTGGCCAGGTGGTCGACGTGGAAGAGGCCCTTGAGCAGGTCGGGGTCCTCGATCTCGTTCTCCAGCTCGTCGAGGAGGGAGATCTCGCGGTGCACCAGTGACTGGAGCCGGCGGGCGAGGTTGACGAAGACCTCCAGCTTCTGCTCACTGCCGGTCCGGGTGGAGAGCTGTGCGGCCTGCACGACGGCGGTGACGGCACCGTCGCGTGCACGGGCGAGGTCCGCGGCGAGGAGTTCGAAGTCGTCGGCGTGTTCGGGGGGTTTGCTGCGGCTCCTGCGGGTGGGCGGGGCCTCGCCGCGGCGCAGCGCCTCCACGAGGGCACGCAGTTCCCCCTCGGCGCGGGCGCTGCCGTGGCGCAGCGCGCCGATGCGCTCGTGGACGGAGCGCGCCGCGCGGTCGGCGGCCACGGCGGCGATGAGGATGCCGGCGGCGGTGACCGCTGCGGCGCCGGAGAGCACGGCCCAGAGCATGGGGCCGGGGCGGGTGCCGGCGGAGCGGACCGTGAACAGCACGGCCGCGCAGGCGCTGAGGGCCACCGCGATCGGCGGGAGCACGGCGAGCCGCAGGAGTTGCGGCCGTATGTGGGCCTCGGCGACGGAGGGGAGGTTGCGGGCTACCGGCCGCCCGTGCCGCCCGCCGCCTTCACGGCGGTCTGCGCGTGCGGCCGGTGCGCGGAGGTGAGACATCGGGGTCCTCGTGCTGTTCCGTCGGGTCCGTCGGGCCTGTTTGCTTGCGCGTGGTGCGCAATTCCTGTTGTGCGCCCGCGCGGTGCCGGTCGACGGAGCCGAAGAATTCGTCCCACTGTCGCCCGACGGACACTCACAGTAGTCGTCGATGCGTCAGGTGCGGTGGGCAGTTGACAAAGTCGTACACGGAGCGTCCCGCTCTGGTATGAGCGGTCGTACGACAGACCGACAAGTCGGCGCTGCACACGGTCCGATACATCGACGATTCAATCAATCCCGGTCATAAGCGAGCGCAAATCTGATCAGGCGACAGGAGGCGTCGAACCGGCCGCCCGCACCGCGCGCAGTGCGCCCCGCACTCCCCCGGTCCGCCCCCCGGTCCGCTCCCGATCGGCCGCCGTCCGCCCCCGGTCGGCGAGGATCCCCCGCCCGGGCAACCGGGACCGGGGGCCCGGCACCTCGGCCGTCCGGTCCCCTCCCCTCACCTGGACGGGTGGTGCTGCGCGCCACGGCACCGAGCCGCGCCCGGGGCCACCCCCGTGCTGACAACGTGATCCGGAGTTCCGGGCCGGGACGGATTCGCCGGCCCGGCGCCCACCCCCACCCCCACCCCCACCACGCACCACGCACCGCGCACCGCGTACCGCGCGAGGAACGGAGTCCCCGTGAGACGTCACAGAGCCGTACTGCTCACCGCCCTCCTGGCAGCCGTCCCGCTGACCGCCTCCTGGGCACAGGCCGCCGGTGATCCGCATCCCGGGCACCGCATGTCGGAACAGCGCGGAGTGGTACGCAGCGGCAACCGCCCCCTGGCCTCGGCGGAGGTGTCGCTGATGCGGGCCGGGGAGGAGTTCGGCGCCGGCGCCCGGCGGCTCGCCCGGACCCGCACCGACGCCCGGGGCCGCTTCCACCTCTCCTACCGCGCTCCGCACGACCCGGACGCGGTGCTGTACCTGACCGCGGACACCGGGCGGCCGGCGGGCGCCCGGCACGACCGCGTGGCCCACCGGGTGGAGCCGGTGCGGCTGGTGGCGGTGCTCGGCACCGGGCGCCACCCCGGCAAGGCGGTCCTCAACGAGCGGACCACGGTGGCGGCGGGCTTCGCGATGGCGCAGTTCACCAAGGGCGGCGAGGTGGCGGGACGCAGCCCCGGACTGCAGAACGCCGCGGCCGTCTCGCACAACCTCGCCGACATCCGCGACGGCCGGGTGGCCCGGCTGCTCGCCACCGCTCCGAACGGCGAACGCACCTCCACCCTGCGCGCCTTCAACACCCTGGCCGACATCCTGTCGGGCTGCACCGCGGGGCAGACCTGCGACGATCTGTTCGCCCTGGCCCGGCGGCCGGGGAAAGCGGCGCCGCGGGAGACCTTCCAGGCGGTGGCGGACATCGCCCGTGCTCCCGGCAACCACGTGACGGAACTGTTCGCGCTGGCCGACCACCGCGCGCCGTACCGCCCGCGGCTGCGCAAGGCCCCCGACGCCTGGACCCTCGCACTGCGGTACGTGGGCAACGGGCACGAGCTGGACGGTCCGGGCAACCTCGCCTTCGACGCGCAGGGCACGGCCTGGATCATCAACAACTACCGCTTCAACGACGACCCCCGGAAGTCCGTCTGCGGCTCCCGCATCCTGTCCCGGCTGACGCCCGACGGCCGGGACGTCCCCGGGGCCCCGTACCGCGGCGGTGGGCTGTACGGCGCCGGGTTCGGCGTGTCGATCGACCCCCGCGGACACGTCTGGGCGGCGAACTTCGGCTTCCAGGGCGCAGGCTGTCCGATCGACGCCTCGCGGCTGTACCGCAGCGTCTCGGAGTTCGGTCCGGACGGACGGCCGCTGTCGCCGCCGCACGGATGGCGGCGGGGCGACATCCTCCAGCCGCAGGGCACCGCCACGGACCGCAAGGGCACGCTCTGGATCGCCAACTGCGGCGGCAGGAGCCTGACCCGCGTGCCCGAGGGGGACCCGAGCCGGGCGCGGAACATCGCGCCCGGAGGCGACCGGCTGGTCAAGCCCTTCGGCGTCACCGTGGACCCGCGGGGACGGGCCTGGGTGACCGGCAACGGCAGCGACAACGTGATGCTGCTGTCGCCGCGCGGCGTTCCGCTGCGCTCGATCACCGGCGGTGGGATCAAGCGGCCGATGGGCATCGCCTCCGACAGCCTGGGCAACGTCTGGGTCTCCAACGGCGGCGCGGTGGTCGCCCCGTGCGAGGGGACCACTCCGGAGATGGTCGCCGAGGCGGTCGCGGACATCGTCACCCGGCACGTGGACGCCTCGGTCACCATGATCCGCCCCGACGGCAGCACTCCGGCCGAACCGTTCGTCAACGACGGCCTGTTCCTGCCGTGGGGGATCGCCGTCGACGGCAACGACACCGTCTGGGTGGCGAACTTCGGCGGACATCGCCTGGCCAACCTGTGCGGCGCCAGGACCTCCGCCTGCCCGCCCGGACTGCACACCGGCGACCCCATCTCGCCGGCGGGCACCGGCTACACCAGCGACGGACTGGAGCGGAACACCGCCGTCCAGATCGACCCGTCCGGAAACGTCTGGCTCGCCAACAACTGGCTGAACGTGCCGGTGCAGACCAACCCGGGAGGCCGGGAGATGGTGGTCTTCGTCGGCCTCGCGGCCCCGGTGCGCACTCCCCTGGTGGGGGCCCCGCGCCATCTGTGACCACTGCGACAGGTGCCCCTGGTGACCCCGGCCACGCCGGTCCCGCCGTACGGAACGGCGGGACCGGCGCCGGCCCGCCCGGGGAACTCTCCCGGGCCTCCCACCGGAGCCTTCCGCTCCCCCTCGCGGCGCCGTCGTCTTCCTCGACCCCGTTACGGCCGAGCGGGGTTGGGGGGAGGATGGCCCCGCTCCCCCGGGCCATGACCCCCGCTCCCCCGGGCCACGACCCCCGCTCCCCCGGGCCACGACCCCCGCTCCCCGGGCCATGCCCCCGCCTCTCCGGGGCGTGCCCCCACTCCCCGCTCCTCCGGTGCCGCGGCCCCGCGCCCCGGTGCCGTCCCGGCCCGGCGTCACAGGGCCTCCTCGTGCCCCTCGGTGTCGATGTGCGGCATGATCCGGTCCAGCACGCGCGGGGTCCACCAGGCGTGGTTGCCCAGCAGGGTCATCACCGCGGGCACCAGCAGCAGACGCGCCACGGTCGCGTCGATGAGCACGCTCACCGCCAGTCCGAGCCCGAGCATCTTGACCACCACGTTGTCGCTGATGATGAACGCCGCGAAGACGCTGACCATGATCAGAGCGGCGCAGGTGATGACGCGCGCGGTGATCTCCAGGGCGTGGGCCACCGAGCCCTTCGGGTCGCCGGTGCGCAGCCAGGCCTCGTGGACCCGCGACAGCAGGAAGATCTCGTAGTCCATGCTGAGCCCGAAGACGATCGCGAACATCATCATCGGTACGTAGCTCTCGATGGGCACCTTGCCGTTCACGCCCAGCGCGGGGCCGCCCCAGCCCCACTGGAAGACGGCGACCACCACCCCGTAGGAGGCCGCGATGGACAGCACGTTCAGCACGGCCGCCTTGACGGCGACCAGCAGCCCGCGGAAGACGACGAGGACGATCAGGAACGCCAGTCCCACGACCACGGCGATGATCAGTGGCAGCCGTTCGGCGACGATGTCCCGGAAGTCCACCTGGGCGGCGGTGTTGCCGGTGACGTACCCGTGCGCGTCGGTGCCCGACACGGCCTGCGGCAGGCTGTCGTGCACCAGGTTGTTGGCCAGGTCCGTGGTCGCGGCGCTCTGCGGGGAGGTCTTGGAGTAGACCGTGGCGAGAAGGACGTCGCCGTCCTGGGTGGGGGTCACCGGAGTGACGGCGGCGACGCCGGGCACACCGTCGAGGGTCTTCTGCACCTGGGTGGCGAGCGCGGACCGCTGGGACGAGGGCACCGAGGACTGGTTCACCACGATGGTGAGCGGACCGTTGGAGCCCGGCCCGAACGCGTCGGACATCAGGTCGTAGGCCCGGCGGTCGGTGAAGGAGGTCGGGTCGGCGCCGTCGTCGATGTGCCCGAGCTGCATCGAGAAGGCCGGGATCGCGAGCACCGCGACCGTCAGGACGCCCGCGGCGAGGTAGTGGAACGGGTGGTGCTCCACCCGCCGCGCGTAGCGGTGCCAGGTGCCCTGCGGTTCCTCGCCGGGCGCGGCGTCGGTCTCGGCGACCGGCCGCCGCACGTGGTAGCGGTCGACGCGTCTGCCGATCAGCCCCATCAGGGCCGGGACCAGCGTCAGCGCGCCGGTGACCGCGGTGACCACCGTGACGGCGGCGGCGAGTCCCAGTCTGGTGATGAAGGACACCCCGGACACCGACAGCCCACCCAGGGCGATGATCACGGTGGTGCCGGAGACGAGCACCGCGCGTCCGCTGGTGGCCGTTGCGTGACCGGCGGCCCGTGCCGGGTCGGCGCCGTTCATCAGGTTCTGGCGGTGGCGGGTGAGCAGGAACAGCGCGTAGTCGATTCCGACACCCAGCCCGATCATGGTGGCGAGGGTGGGCGACACGGTGGCGAAGGTGAAGGCGGCGGCCAGCAGCCCGAGGCAGGCCAGTCCGCCGACCACGCTGATCAGGGCGGACAGCAGCGGGACGCCGGCCGCGAGGACGCTGCCGAACCCGATCAGCAGGACGACGATCGCGACGCCGAAGCCGATGGCCTCGCTCACCACGTCTTTCGCGGTCGGCCTGGCGAGCTCGCCGAGCGGTCCGCCGTACTCCACTTCGGCGCCTGCCGACGTGACCGGTTCCATGGCCCGGTACACGCCGGGCAGATAGCCGTCGCCGAGCCGAGAGGGCTGGATGTCGAAGCGGACCGTGATGTAGGCCGTACGGCCGTCCGAGGACAGCGGCCCGACGTTCGGCTGGTTGCCGTTCTGCGCGGTGGACGCCTGCCCGTTCTGCGCCGTCAGCGGGTTCTGCACCGCCGTCACGTGCGGCAGCCCGCCCAGGTCACCGACTGCGGCGGAGATCTGGGAGGACAGGCCGGTCAGCGGGGTGTCCGCATCGTGCATGACGATCTGGCTGCTGTACCCCGCGGCGGCCGGATCATGCTGCTGAATCACCTCCAGGCCCTGCTGCGACTGCGTTCCGGGAAGGGAGAAGTCGTCGGAGTACTCGCCGCCGTAAAGGTGGTTGAGAGCCTGCACGGCCCCGAGGGCCACCAGCCATGCCACGATCACGATCACGAAGTGGCGTGCGCACCACTGGCCGAGTCGGTGAAGCAGGCCGGGCGCACCGTCCCTGTCCCTGCGTCCCGCAGAGCGGGTGTCGGTCATGCGGTGACCTCCGCACCTGGACTTCTCGGCAGATCAGCAGATCCATTGAAGCCCGGACCGATCACATCGGCACCTCGGAGCCGCGGCGGTGGAGGGCTCCGCGAGGGCGGTGGCGGCAGGCTCGGGGAAGAGCGGCAGGCGATTCGGGAAGGGCGGCGAGAGGCGCTGCGAGGGCGGGGCGGAGCGTGCTTCACGAGCCGCATATGCCACTCAGACCCCTGTGGCCACTTAAGCCCCGCCCACCTCGTGTGTCATACTCGGCGCCGCTCATGACAAGTTCTGATCCGGGGGGGTCCTGTGCACACCGTTGCCCTGGACACCCCCTATCTCGACACCGACGCGGATCAGCTGTCGCTCTCCCTCGACACGGCCGAACTGCCGGCGCTCGCCGAGCGTGAGGTGGCGGCCGGCGGACTGAGCTCGGTGCGGCTGCGGGTGCTGGGCGCCTCGCACCAGGTCTTCGCCGGTCCGGTGCGGGAGACGGTGGCGTGCCTGCCCGGCGGAACCGGCGGCCTGCCGGTCACCCGCGTCCGGGAGCTTCCCGGGTGGCGCTACGAGTTCGGCGCCCGGGTCCAGCAGTACGACGGCCAATCGTTCGGGTCGGCGGTGGCGCGGATCCTCGACCTCGCGGCCGGCGGCGACCGGAGTCTGTGCGGAGTGTTCCCGGGATCCCCGCAGGCGGTGACGGCGGTGCTGGTGGAGACGCTCGACGGGAACGCGCCAGGCGGTCTGGGCTGGCGGACCTGGCACACGTATCCGCAGCACCGCCGGATCGTATCCACCTGCACCCGGCTGGAGGCCCGATGAACAGCGCCCGACTCGTCCGCGGAGCGATGGCGGCCCTCCTCGCGTCGGTTCTGGCCACCGCCTGCTCCTCCGACGCGGGCGACGCGGTACCGCGCGGCTGGATCAGCGACACCTACCCTTCCTCGGGCGTCGGCTGGCTGGCGCCGGCCAGCGCGCCGGCGAAGGTCGCCGACACGATCCAGAACCACCGCCAGGCGCTCGACCGCACGTCCGGCGGCGGCGCGCAGTATCTGCGCTACCGCGACGACATGGTCACCGTCTCGCCCTACGGCAGCGGCAGCCGAATCGAGATCGAGAGCTACCGCAACGGCTACCAACGCCACCGGCAGTACCTCCGACGCTGGCCCGACCCGTACAGCCGCAGCTTCCGCGGCGGCGGACCCGGTTCGGGCAAATGACCACGCCGCCCGTCCCGTCCGCCCGTCCGCGGGCCGGGAGGGTGCTCCCGGCGCTCCGCCGGCCGCCGGCCGGTCAGCCGCCCCGACCGCACACCCGTACACGGACCCGCACGGACGACACCGCCGGCATGCCGGCGGTCCCGCGGGCTCTCTGACGCCCCTTTCCCCTCCACGCTCCCCGACGAAAGGCAACGCAGTGACCGAGATCCTCGAGTCGACCGGCCAGGCCCTGCTCTACGGGGTCGTCGGGCTCGCCGTGATGGCCATCGGCTTCCTCGGCCTCGACCTCGTCACACCGGGCAAGCTGTTCCACGTGGTGTGGACCGAGCGCAACCGCGGCGCCGCCGTCCTGCTGGGCAGCCAGTCCGTCGCCGTGGGCCTGGTCATCATGGACGCCATCCGGGCCAGCGAGTCCGAGCGGGGCCTGGGCTTCGGCCTCGCCAGCACGCTGCTGTACGGACTGGCCGGAGTGCTGGTGATGACCCTGGTCGGCATCGTCATCGGCGTGTTCACACCGGGCCGGATGGGCGCGGTCGTGCTGGAGGACAGCGACGGGCGTCCGCATCCCGCCGCCTGGGTCCAGGCCGGCATGTACCTGGGCAGCGGCCTCCTGGTCGGCGCGGCACTCGCCTAGTACCGCACCCATGAGCGCCACCGCCCTGCACGGCCGCGACAACGCGGCACCCTCCCGGCCCGCGCCCGCCCGGCACTCCCGAGGCGCGCGCTTCCTCCTGCTGCTCGCCGTCTTCCTCTGCGCGGCCTGCGGCCTCGTCTACGAACTGGCGCTGACCGCGCTGGGCAGCTACCTGGTCGGCAACACGGTCACGCAGACGTCCTTGGTGCTGTCGGTGATGGTCTTCGCCATGGGCGTGGGCTCCCTCGCCGCGAAACCGCTGCGCCGCCGGGCCGTCGGCGCGTTCGCCCTCGTGGAGGGGGTGCTCGCGCTGGTCGGCGGACTGTCGGTGCTGCTGCTGTACCTGGCCTTCGCCTGGCTGCAGCTCTACACCCCGGCCATGATCGTGATCGCGATGCTCGTCGGCATCCTGATCGGCGCGGAGATACCGCTGCTCATGACGCTGCTGCAGCGGATCCGGCGGCAGGAGGCGGGCAGCGCGGTCGCCGACCTCTTCGCCGTCGACTACGTCGGGGCACTGGTCGGCGGGCTGTGCTTCCCGCTGCTGCTCCTGCCGACGTTCGGGCAGCTCAAGGGCGCCCTGGTGGTCGGCGCGGTCAACGCGGTGGCCGGTGTCATCGTGGTGGTCTGCATCTTCCGCCGGCAGATCCGGCGCTGGGTGCGCAACGCCCTGCTCGCGGGGGTCGCGGCAGTACTGGCCGTCCTCGGCACGGTGTACGTCCTGGCCGACGACATCGAGGTCACCGCACGCCAGCAGCTCTACGCGGACCCGATCGTGCACGCCGAGACCACGCAGTACCAGGAAATCGTCGTCACCCGCTCCACCGGATTCACCGGCGACCCGGACATCCGCCTGTTCCTCGACGGCGACCTGCAGTTCAGCTCCGTCGACGAGTACCGCTACCACGAGTCCCTGGTCCATCCCACGCTGGCCGGGCCGCGCGGGAACGTGCTCATCATGGGCGGCGGCGACGGACTCGCGCTCCGCGAGGTGCTGCGCTACGACGACGTCCGGCACGTCACGCTCGTCGAGCTGGACCCGGCGATGACCCGGTTGGCTCGCCACTTCGGGCCGCTGCGCAAACTGAACCGCGACTCGCTGGACGACCCGAGGGTCGAGGTGGTCAACGCCGACGCGTTCAACTGGCTCCGTGGTGCCCACCGCCGGTACGACGCCGCCATCGTCGACTTCCCGGACCCGGACACCGCCGAGCTGGCCAAGCTGTACTCGGTGGAGTTCTACGACCTGCTCCACCACGTACTGACCGCGCGCAGCAGGGTGATGGTGCAGAGCGGCTCGCCCTTCTTCGCGCCGAAGACCTACTGGTCGATCGCGGCGACCATCAAGGCGGCGGGGTACGGGACGACGGAGTTCCAGATCGACGTCCCGAGCTTCGGCAACTGGGGTTTCGTGCTGGCCTCCCCCGGTGGCGCGCCCCCGCCGCTGCGCCTCGCGCCGGACGTCCCGCGGCTGCGCTTCCTGGACGACACGGTACTGCGGGCCGCCACGGTGTTCCCCGTCGACCGCAGACGCCAGGATGTGCGGCCGAGCACACTGATGGACCCCGAGGTGCTGCAGTACGAGCTGGACGAGTGGAAGCACTACTGACGGCCGCTGAGGGCCGCTGACCGGCCCGCCCCGCCGAACCGCGGCCCGCCGCCGGCCCCGGGCCGCCGCCGAACCGTCACCCCGACCGGGACCGTCCCGCCACCGACCTGCCGCTGCCCGGCCGCCCCGCCCGACGGCCGCTGCCGACCTGCCATCGCTGGCCCGCCGCTCTGGTCCGCGGGGCCGGTTGCCGGAACTGCTCCCGCCCGATTCGACCGCGTTGTCGGTCCGCTGCTCGACGACGGCGGCGCTGTCGGTGGCGCCGTCCGTTGCGCCGTCGCCGGCGCGGTCGGAAGCGCCGGAATCAGCACCGCCCTCCACGACCGCGCCGCCACCGGCCTGCCCCCGCTCTCCGTCGGGATCCGGGGCGGCACGGCGAGGCACCGCACCACCCGATGGCGTGAACCAGGCGGGAGACCCACTCGGAATAGATACCCGGGGGGGTATGTTTGAGCAGGTGTCCTCGGGACGAACCCGGTCCTCCCGGCCGTTCCGTCCGTTCAAGGCACCATTGCCGTCACTCGCGCCGTCCCCGCCCCCCTGGACAGCCAGGTACCGGCCTGCCGATCCCCGTGCAGTGCCACCGGAACCGGCGGGGATCCGACGCGGATCGCAACTAGGAGCACGACCTTGAAACCCCTCCACGCCACCGCCCCAGACACCACCTCAGCCCCGCCCGACACAGCACGACCGGGACCGCTCGGACGCCTCGGTGTCTGGTCGACGCAGCACTTCAAGACGGTGCTGGTCGGGTGGCTGCTGCTCGTCGGCGTACTCGGCGCCTTCGCCCCGCAGGTCAACAGCGCCCTTTCCGGGGCGGGCTGGCAGGCGAACGGGTCGGACTCGGTCAAGGTCCGACAGATCGCCGAGAAGCACTTCGGGGGCAACGCCTCCTCCGCACTGCAGATCGTGGTCACGGCGGACCGCCCCGTCACCGACCCGGGCGTCCAAGCGGTCGTCGAGAAGGCCGGCAACCTGGCGGCCGCGGACCCCCGGATCTCCACGGTGATCCCGCCGCAACCGGGTTCCACGATCAGCGCGGACGGCCGCACCGCCGTCCTGCTCGCGGGTGCCGGAGCGGACCCGAACGAGATGGTGCGGGCCGCCGACGACCTCAAGACCCCTCTTCAGGCCCTGTCCGGTGACGGGGTCGAGGTGCACGCGACGGGCGCGTCCGTCCTGTGGAGCGACTTCAACAAGGCCAACCACGATGCGATGCTGAAGTCGGAGATGCTCTCCTGGCCGGTCACCCTCGCCATCCTGGTGCTGGCCTTCGGCTCACTGGTGGCCGCGGGACTGCCGCTGCTGCTCACACTGGCCGGGCTGGCCGCCTCAGCCGGCTCCCTGGTGCTGATCAGCCACCTGTTCCCGGTGTCGATCTGGGCCATGAACTTCGCCATGATGTTCGCTCTGGCGCTCGGTATCGACTACGCGCTGTTCCTGGTGGTCCGCTTCCGGGGGGCCCGCTTCGGGCGCTCGCTGAGCATCCGCGAGGCGGTCGCCGAGACCATGGACACCGCCGGCAAGGCCGTCCTGCTGTCCGGTGCGACCGTCCTGGTCAGCCTCTCGGCCGTGATGCTCGTACCGTCCCCGGCGTTCCGTTCCATGGCCGGCGGAATCATGCTCGCCGTGCTGTTCATCCTGGCCGCCACCCTCACCCTGCTGCCCGCCGTCCTCGGCAAGCTCGGCCATCGCGTCGACGCCCTCGCCCTGCCCTGGGTGCACACCGGCGAACACCGGTCCCGGCGCTTCGGCGCCTGGGGCGAGCGGCTGTGGCGACACCCCTTCCGCTACGGTGTGGCCGCGCTCGTCGCCCTGCTGGCGCTGGCCGCCCCGGTGATCGGCCTGCGCACCGCGATGCCCTCGATCACCGTCCTCCCCTCCGACGCCAGCGCCCGCGCCGGATACGCCGCCGTCCAGCAGTCCTTCGGCGCCGGGGCGCCGGGCACACTGCAGATCGTCACGCCCACCGACCACGTCGGCGAGGTCGCCGCACAGGTGGGTGCGACCTCCGGCGTCGCCGGGGTGATGCCTGCGCAGCAGTCCGCCGACGGCTCCAACTGGTCGATGATCCAGGCCGTCCCCACGGTCGACCCCTCGGATCCGGGCCTCTCCCGCACCGTCGACACGCTGCGCGCCGAACTGCCCGACAACACCCTCGTCGGCGGCGCCGCCGTGGAGAACCTCGACCTCCAGCAGCTCCTCAGCGACAAGACCCCGCTGGTCATCGGCGTGGTTCTGGCTCTCGGGTTCGTCCTGCTGCTCCTCGCCCTGCAAGCCCCGCTGATCTCCTTCCTCGGCACCGTCGCCAGCCTGCTGTCGACCGGCGCCGCCTTCGGAGTGGCCCGCCTGGTCTTCCAGGACGGCCACGGCTCGGGCCTGCTCGGGTTCACTCCGCAGGGCTTCCTCGACGGCTGGGCCCCGGTGTTCTTCTTCGCGATGATCTTCGCCATCGCCATGGACTACACCGTCTTCCTGCTGGCCTCGGCGAAGGAGCACTACGAGCGCAGCAGAGACCCGCGCGAGGCGATGACCGGGGCCCTGGCCCACTCGGGTCGCGTGATCTTCGCCGCCGCGGCCGTCATGGTCGCCGTGTTCTTCACCTTCGCACTGTCCGGTCCGCTGCCGCCGAAGGAGATGGGCATCGTGCTGGGAGTGGCGGTGCTGCTCGACGCGGCACTGGTCAGGCTGGTGCTGCTGCCGGTGCTGCTGCGCCTGTCCGGGCACGCCGCCTGGTACACCCCTGCGTGGCTGCGCCGGATCCTGCCGAACATCACCTTCTCCCACAGCTGAACGGCTTCCACGGCTGAACAGCTCCGTCGCGCCGGCCGGGCGAGGATGCTCCGCACACCGGAGCACCCTCGCCCGGCCCGCGTTGTGCAAGCCCCCGGGCGCCGCCACACCGGAGGGGATGAATGCCGTTCACTCCGCCGAAGCCGGCCCGTGTCCGGAGCCGGCCCACACCGGCCGACGGCAGGGGTTCCTCCGGCACGGCCCACGCCCCCGGCCGACCGCCGAGGCACCCCGGCACGTTCCCCTCCGTCGCGGCCCCGCACGTGACACGGGCATCGGCGGCGCCGGGCGCACCGTGCTTCAGCCCGCTTCCGGTTCCTCACTCACCCGCACCGCCGGGACCGTGGCCGCGGAACTGCCGGCGGTCTCCGCCCCGGTCGCCGGCGAGGGGTGCCGAGAGGCGGTGGCGGGGTGGGCAGCGGCCCGCCACCAGGGGGCGGAGGGCACCTTCCCGGCGGGCTCGAAGGGCTCGCCGGGCCGCGGCAGGGCGACCGCCTGGCCCGCCGCGTCCGCGACGTCCTTCATCCACTCGCCGGGCTCCGCCCACGCGTGCGGTGCCAGGTTGAAGGTGCCCCAGTGGATGGGCAGCAGCGCCCCGCCGGGCTCGCCGCCCTGGAGGTCGACGTGGGCGCGCAGGCCCTCCTCCGGTGTCATGTGGATGTCCGGCCAGAACTCGCTGTAGGCGCCGACCTGGATCATCGTGGCGTCGAACGGGCCGTGCGCGGCGCCGATGTCGCGGAACCCGGAGAAGTAGCCGGTGTCACCGCTGTGGTAGATCCGGTGCTCCTCCCCGGCGACGGCCCAGGACGCCCACAGGGTGTGCTGGGTGTTGCGCAGCCCGCGGCCGCAGAAGTGGCGGGCCGGGGTGGCGGTGAGGGTGATCCCGCCGACCTCGGCCGCCTCCTGCCAGTCCAGCTCGCGCAGCCGACCGGGGGCCACACCCCAGCGCTCCAGGTGGGCGCCGACGCCGAGCGGGACGGCGAAGAGGGTGTCGGTGCCGGCCAGCGCCCTGATCGTGGGCAGGTCGAGGTGGTCGTAGTGGTCGTGGGAGATCACGACGACGTCGACCGGGCCGAGCGCGGCCAGCGGCAGCGGCACCGGATGCAGCCGCTTGGGCCCGATGAACGGGAACGGCGAACAGCGCTCGCCCCACACGGGATCGAAGAGCACCCGCCGCCCGTCGATCTCCGCGAGCACGCTGGAATGCCCCATCCAGGTCAGCCGCAGCCCGGTGGCGGGCGGGCGGGCCAGGTCGGCGAGAGTGGTGGCGTGCACCGGCACGGTGCCCTGCGGGGCGCGGCGGGGCCGGGTCTCCTTGTCGAAGTAGACCTTGGCGAAGTCGCGGGCGGAGCCGGAGGGGCGGGTGCGCGCCGGTCCGCCCGGGTTCTGGAAGACGCCGTCCCGGAAGTGCGGGGAGCGGCGGATGCGAGCCATGCGCTCACCGCTGGGATCCGCGCCGAACGCCGCGGGCCGCAGCGCGCTCGGCTCGAAGCGCGGGAGACGGAAACCGGTCACGGCACCTCCAGGTGGAGTCGGGGCGTTCCATTATGGTCCGCCCCACCGACACCGCGCCGCGCCGGATGCCCCTCACTCGCCCGGAGTCCCACCGCCCCCTGCTCCGGCCTCCGGCCGGCCACCCCGCCCTCCTTGTGCCCCGTCTGCTCGGTCCGCCTCGTCTGCCCCGGCGACACCGAGCCGTCGCGGCGCCGGGCCGGGCAGGGTGCGCGGCGTCCAGCGGCCCGCCGCCGCGGCCCGGTTTCGACCCGGCGACCGCGCGACCGCGTCAGGCGTGTCTGTTGAGTCCTTCTGCGGTGGCTTCGATCGTGGCTTGTGGGCCGTTCAGCTCTGGGGCATTCAGCGGCTGATGCCGTCCAGCTCGGTCAAGTCCTCATGGGAGAGGGAGAGTCCCGCGCCGGCGATGTTCTCGACCAGGTGGTCCGTCGACGACGTGCCGGGGATGAGCAGAACGTTGGGTGATCGCTGCAGCAGCCAGGCCAGCGCGACGGACATCGACGTCGCCTCGGATCGAGCGGCGACCGCCGAGAGCGCCGAGGACTGAAGGGGGGTGAAGCCCCCGAGGGGGAAGAAGGGCACGTACGCGACGTCGGCGGCGGCGAGCCGGTCGATGAGCTTGTCGTCGTGGCGGTGGGCGAGGTTGTACATGTTCTGCACGCACGCGATCGGCGCGATGTCCTGCGCCTCGGTGACCTGCTCCTCGGTGGCGTTGCTGACTCCGAGGTGGCGGATCAGGCCCTGCCGCTGGAGGTCGACGAGCGTCTCGAACGGCTCGGCGAGTGAGCCGGGCCGGGGACCTTCGGCGTCACCGAGTCGGAGGTTGACCAGGTCGAGTACGTCGAGCCGGAGGGAGTTGAGGTTGTCGTGGATCTGGCGGCGCAGATCCTCGGGCCGCCGGGCCGTGGGCCAGCCACCTTGTTCGTCACGGGTCGCGCCCACCTTGGTCACGATGTGCAGCGACTCGGGATAGGGGTGCAGTGCTTCGCGGATCAACTCGTTGGTGACGCGCGGCCCGTAGGCGTCGCTGGTGTCGATGTGGGTGATACCGAGTTCGACCGCCTCCCGCAGAACGGCCAGGGCACCCTCGCGATCGGCGGGCGGCCCCATGACCCGCGGGCCGGCCAGTTGCATGGCGCCGTAGCCGAACCGGGTGACGGTCAGGTCACCCAGAGTCCAGGTGCCGCCGGGAAGAGGGAGGGACCGTGTGCTCATCTTGTCGCCTTTCGTCGTGCACTTGGGGTGGCACCTGCTGCCTCCCTGCATCAGCATTGGAGAGGAACTTCCCGTCGGGAAGTAGGCACTTCGGGGTGCGTAACCCACCCGTTGGTGAGAGGCGTGATCAGTGACGACGATGACGGCGGCCCGGAAGAGGGCTCAGGCCAAGGTGGAGTACAACGCGTTCCTGGCAGGGTGTCCCAGCCGGCAGTTGCTCGACCGGATCTCGGACAAGTGGGTCGTCCTGATCCTGTGTGCGCTGGGCGGGGACAACGGCCCCGGCCGGCCCGGTGCAGCACGTGCGGACGCTCCGAAGGCGATGCGCTATTCCGAGATCTCCCGTCTTCTGGCCGGGGTCAGCCAGAAGATGCTGACCCAGACGCTGCGCTCGCTGGAGCACGACGGTCTGCTCACCCGCACCGTGACGCCAACCGTGCCCGTCACCGTCTCCTACGAGCTGACCGGCCTCGGCCTCTCGCTCCACCACATGACGCGCGGGCTCAGAGACTGGGCGCAGACACACATGGCCGAGGTCCTCGCCAACCGCGAGAACCGCGACGCTCGCACCTCCTGACGACCCGCAGCCAACTGTCCGACGGCTGAACATTCTTGGCGCTGCACCCTCGACTGCGAAGAGCCGGACGGCGTGGACGGTTCCGGACGGCGTGGACGGTTCCGGACGGCGATTCGTCCGGGCCTTTCCCATTACTGACCGGCCGTTCAGTAATATGCTCTCCCGTGCGCCGCCACCGGTGCCCGCGCCCGCCCCGGAGGAGAAGGCCGTGACCGATCCGCTGCTGTCGCTCACCTGGACCGACCACGTCACCGGCCGCCGGGGCTTCCTGGTCGTCGACCGGCTGGTGCGGGGCGTGTGCAGCGGCGGACTGCGGATGCGGCCGGGCTGCACGCTGGAGGAGGTCACCGGTCTCGCCCGCGGCATGACCCGCAAGGAGGCCCTGCACTACGACCCGGGAGCCCGCTACGTCCCGATGGGCGGCGCCAAGGGCGGCGTCGACTGCGACCCCCGGGACCCCGAGGCGTACCCGCTGCTGGTGCGCTACCTGCGGGCGATGCGGCCCTATCTGGAGAGCTGCTGGGCCACCGGAGAGGACCTCGGGCTGACCCGGGACATGGTCGACCGGGCAGCCTCGGAGGCGGGCCTGGTGTCGCCGGTCCAGGCCGTGTTCCCGCTGCTCGACGACGCGTCCGCCGCCCGGCGGCGCCTCGCGGACGCCTTCGCCGTCGCGGTGGACGGCGTCGGCCTCGACGAGCTGGCCGGCGGCTGCGGGGTGGCCGAGGCCGCGCTCACGGCGCTGGACCGGGCCGGGGTGCCCCACCGGGGGACCCGGGTCGCGGTGCAGGGGCTGGGCACCATGGGCGGGGCCACCGCACGGTTCCTCGCCCGGGCGGGGCTGACGGTCGTCGCCGTCGCCGACGTCAAGGGCACCATCGCCAACGCCGCCGGACTGGACGTCGAGGCGCTGCTCGCCGCACGCGACACGCACGGCACGGTCGACCGGGGCGCGCTGCGCTCCACCGACGGGGAGCTGGGGCGGGACGCCTGGCTGTCGACGGATGCGGAGGTGCTCGTACCGGCCGCCGTGTCGTACGCCGTCGGCGCCGAGGAGCAGGAGGCGATCCGCGCCCGCTGGATCGTCGAGGCGGCGAACATGCCGGTCCTGCCGGAGGCGGAGCAGGCGCTGTCCGCGCGCGGAGTGACGGTACTGCCCGATGTCGCCGTCAACTCGGCGACGAACGCCTGGTGGTGGTGGACGCTGTTCGGCGACGTCGGTCCGACCGCCGAGGAGGCGTTCGCGTACATCCGCCGGGCGATGCGTGTCCTGGTCGGGGAGCTGCTGGACCGTGCGGACACCGGCGGCGTCACCCCGCGGGCCGCCGCGCACGCGCTCGCCGCCGGACGACTGGCGCTGATCCGCGAGCGCTTCGGCTGCTACCGCTGAACTGCGCGGGACGCGGCCGCACCGCGCGTACTCCCGGCCGCGCCGTCCCATGGCGTCGGTGGTGTCGGTCCCGCACCGTCAGGTCCGGCGGGCGCAGGACGCGAGGCGCTCGGCGAGCGCGACGACGAGGTCGCGCAGTTCGTCGGGGCGCTCGATGACGAACGGACGGCCGAGCGCGGCGAGCAGCGGAGGCAACCAGTCGAGCCGCTCCGCCCGCAGTTCGACGCGCAGCCAGCGCTCGGTCTCCCGGTCCTCGTCCCCCGTGGGCGCGTCCTCCTCCAGGCTCGCGACGCCGGCGGGGAGGTGGGCGCGGATCTGCTCGACCGTTCCGTGGATCCGCAAGGTCACCTCGTGCCGGTACTCGGCCGTCGCGAACCCCGACAGCACGCGCTGCGCCGGATCCGGGCCCTCGGGCGCCTCGAACGAGCCGGGCAGGGTCCGCGCGTCCGCGATGCGATCGAGCCGGAAGGTTCGGTCCTCGCCGATCTCGGGGTCCGTGCCCGTGACGTACCACCGGCCCGCATGGGTGACGATCCCGTACCCGTGCAGCGTGCGTTCGCTGCGCCGTCCGTCGCGGTCGGTGTAGCGGATCGAGACCGGTCGGCGGTGGCGCACCGCGTCGGCGACGGTGAGCAGGACCTCGGCGTCCGGGGTGTCGAACTCACCGGGCCGATCCGTGAAGGCGAGAGACTCCATGAGCGTGTCGAGCCGGCGGGCGATGTGTCCGGGCAGCACTCGCCGGATCTTGGCCGATGCCGTTTCGCTCGCCGTGCGCTGCGCCGTCGTCAGCCGCGCTCGTCGGCCGGCGACAAGGCCGAGCAGCACGGCCAGCGCCTCGTCGTCGCCGAGCATCAGCGGCGGCAACCGGTATCCGGGGGCGAGCCGGTACCCGCCGTAGCGGCCGCGCACCGATTCCACGGGCACGTCGAGGTCGAGCAGGTGGTCCACGTAGCGCCGCACGGTGCGCCCCTCGACGCCGAGCCGGTCGGCGAGTTCGGCCACCGTCCGGGTGCCGCCCGACTGCAGCAGCTCCAGGAGTGTCAGCACGCGGCCGGTGGGTCGGGGCATGTGCACAGCCTAGCGCGAATACAGGACCGATTCTGTCCCCTATTTCTCCTAGCCTGCGAGGTGCAGCGATTCCATCTGCCCAGGAGATCACCATGGATTTCGTCTCGATCCGCATCATCACCGGCGACGTCGCACGCCTCGTCGAGTTCTACGAGCGCGCCACGGGCGTGCCCGCGACGTGGGCGACCGAGGACTTCGCCGAACTCAGGACCGCGGGCGCCACCCTCGCGATCGCCGGCACCCGCACCGTCCCGCTGTTCGCCCCGGGCTCCGCCCGTCCGGCGGACAACCGCAGCGTGATCACCGAGTTCCTCGTCGACGACGTGGACCGCGTTCACCAGAACCTGAGCGGCTTCGTCGCCGACTTCGTCAACAAGCCCACCACGATGCCCTGGGGCAACCGTTCGCTGCTGTTCCGCGACCCCGACGGCAACCTCGTCAACTTCTTCACCCCCGTCACCCCGGCGGCCGTCGAGAAGTTCACGCGCTGACGCCGCGCACATGCGCGTTCACCGGCAGGCCCGAGCTCCCGCGGCTGCCTACGCACGAGGCCTCCGATTCCAGGAGCACCGGCAGCGGCACGTACCCGCAGCCCGCGCTCGCCGACCGCTCCCGGCCCGCCTGCACCGTGGCCCCGGACGGAGACAGAGCCGTTGAGTGCGGTCGCCTTCCGGAGCCTGAGCCCCGGCGCGGCCGCGCCGGGGCTCAGGCTCCCGGGCGGCCCGCCTGTGCGACATCCCGTGAGTTCCCCTGAGCCCCGCTGAGTCCCTGTCCCTGTGGCCAGGGGGTTCTTCCTCCTTCGAGTGCCCTGCGGCTCTGTGACGTAACTTCGGAATTCTTGAAGCGTTCTCATCTCGTCTGACCGATCCATAGTCGGGCTGAAGGTGAGGAGGCTCGGGTTGGCGGCACTGGCGGTCGTACGGGACCGGGTCTGTCAAACGAACCGGTCTTGCAAGATTTTCGTAGCCGTGATCGGGTCAACTGGCCTGTGACGATCGTGTGGAGGCCAGCGGTGATCTGTTGCGGATCACGGCCCGGACCCGTGATGCTGCCGCAGCTGTCTGCCCGGGGTGCGGGACGGAGTCGCACCGGGTGCACTCCCGGTACGTGCGGCATGTCGCGGACGAGGCGGTGGGCGGCCGGGCTGTCGTCATCGATCTGTCGGTGCGCCGCCTGTACTGCGAGAAATCCGATTGTCCCAAGACCACTTTCGCCGAGCAAGTCACCGGGTTGACGGTGCGTTACCAGCGGCGCACCCCGGCCCTGCAGCGCGTGGTGAACGCGGTGGCCGTGGCGCTGGCGGGATCGGCCGGGGCCCGGCTGCTGGCCGTGCTGCACTGCGCGCTGTCCTGGGCAACGGTCCTGAACTGCCTGATGCGCATCCCCGCGCCGTCGGCGGCAGTCCCGCGCGTGCTGGGCATCGATGAGTTCGCCCTGCGCCGGGGCCACCGTTACGCCACGATCATCATCGACGCCGCCACGGGCGCGCGTGTCGAAGTGCTCGCGGACCGCGCGAAGGAGCCGGTCGCCACCTGGCTGCGCGAGCATGCTGGATTCGAGGTGGTGTGCCGGGACGGGGCCGGCAGCTTCGCCCAGGCCATCACCGACGCGGCACCCCACGTCGTGCAGGTCGCGGACCGCTGGCACCTGTGGCACCTGCTCGGCGAGGCGACACACAGGGAAGTCCTGGCGCACAGCGCCTGCTGGGCGCCCCTGGGACCACCAATCCGCGAGGGCAGACGCGCACAGACGACCCGCGAGCGCTGGTAGCAGGTCCACGACCTGCGAGATCAGGGCGTGGGCCTGCTCGAATGCGCCCGGCGCCTGAACCTCGCGCTCAACACCGTCAAACGCTACGCCCGCCACGCCGAGCCCGACCGGCTCATCCGGACCCCGCAGTACCGCCCCACTCTGGTCGATCCCTACCGCGAGCACCTGCGCAAACGCCGGGCCACGGACCCCGCCGTCCCCGTCACCCACCTGCTCGCCGAGATCCGCGAACTCGGCTACACCGGCAGCGCGAACCTCCTGGTCCGCTACATCACCCAGGGCCGCGTCGAAGCCGACCACGCCACCCTCTCCCCGCGGCGCACCGCCCGCCTCCTGCTCACCGATCCCGCCCACCTCAAGGAGGAACAGGCCGCGCTACGCGACAAACTGTCCGCCGCCTGCCCGGAGATGACCGCCCTGGCCACCCAGGTCAGCGACTTCGCCGCACTCCTTGCCCCCGCACCGGGCAATCCCGGGCGGCTGAACGCCTGGATCGCCCGGACCCGCGCGGCCGACCTGCCCTTCCTGCACTCCTTCGCCACCGGCCTGGAACGCGATCGGGCCGCCGTCGACGCCGCCCTCACCCTGCCCTGGCACAACGGACGCACCGAGGGCGTCAACCACAAGATCAAACTGCTCAAGCGCCAGACCTACGGCCGGGCCGGCCTCCCGCTCCTCCGCCAGCGCATCCTGCTCAGCTGATACTCCGCCAAACCCAGCGATCACCGGCTACGAAAATCTTGGAAGACCCGAACGTTTTACAGTCCCAGCCGGAGGCCGCCGGCTACGACCAGGCGGCGTGACCCCGGCAGCAGGGCAAGGTGTGGTCATCCGATCGCCGATGGCAAGATCGGGTCATGGGATTGAACATAGTCGTCGGTGCCCTCGTCGATGCCGAGGACGACGACTACACCGAGATGGTCCGCGCTGACTTCGTCGCGATCGGCGAGCTGCTGGAGCGTGCGGGAGCGCGGCAGTGGACTGAGCCCGACCTGGACGAGGAAGAGGGCGCGGAGTTCGAGGCGTGGGGCTATTCGGGCTTGCGCACCGTTCGCCGTCTCGCCGTCCACCTCGCAGCGGACGGGCGCCTGCCCGAACCGCTCGACTGGACCCAGCGGGCCACCGACGACCCGCTCCTGAGCAAGGTGTACGAGGCTCTCCCGAGTGATCCTCCTGGACCGTTCGACCACCTGGTCCATCATTCGGACTGCGAGGGCTACTACGTCCCCGTGGACTTCGCCCACGTCATCGTCGACAAGAAGGCACCGGGCGGCTACCTGGGCTCTTCGGTGCGACTGCTTGCGGAAACCCGCCGACTCGCTGAAGCCCTCGGTCTTCCGGAAGACCTCGATCCGGACTCGGAAGAGGTCTCCGACGCCGTCGATGCCGAGGATCCGGCCTCCGAAGGATGGCAGCGCTACCGCGTCGAGTCCTACGTGTGTCTTCAGCTCCTCCGCGCTGCGAAGCTCTCGGTCTCGACCGGCGCCGCCATCGCCTTCGCATGAGCGCCGACGGTCACGAACTGCGACCCTGTCCCTGATCTTGTGACGTCAGCCGTCAAAGCGGATCCAGTCGACGGGCAGGTCGGCCAGCGGTGCCAGGGCGTTTCGGTGGCTGGCGCCGGCCCAGACGTCGAATTCTTCGCCGCCCGCGCTGCTGACATGCAGGACGAGGCCAGGGGCCACGTAGAAGTAAGTGGGTGCCCACGGCCAGAAGGGACGCAGGGGCACAAGGTGCAGTGCTTCGGTGAGCTGAGCGACCTGTGCTGCCGTGAGTCTGCGCGGCAGCGCCAGGTAGTCGGCACTCATGGAAGCCTCGAAGAGGGAGAACTGGATCAGGAAGCCGCTGAGCGGTTCCTGTTCTGCGATCGGTTCCTCGTCGAATTCACGGAACCATACGGTTGGATCGGCCTCGGGTCCGTCGAGCGTCCACAGAAGTGACCAGAAGAAGCCTCCTTGGTTCTCAACGCCGAAGACGAGCATCTCCCCGAGATGGTCGGTGTGCAGGTCTGGCTCGGGCAGGATGCTGTTCTGGGTTCCGAGGGCGCCGGGCCGCTGCTTCGCAAGCCGGTACAGCTGTCTCAGTCCAGCAGGCAGGCGTGAGGGAGAGCAGGCGGCAGGTGGTTCGGTGGCGCCTTCGACGGTGTACCAGCCGGCGACGAACTGTTCCAGCGCTGCCGCACGGTCACCGTTCACATTCCTGAGCCACTCAAGACCCGGCAGGTCCACCGGGGAACGCGGTGGACGTACCTGGTTGAGGCGTTGGCGACTCAAGGGTGCTTCAAACCGCAGTT
>NZ_JBJZOJ010000032.1:0-88015 GCF_047200655.1 Streptomyces sp. MS06 | reverse complement strand
GGGTCCCCCCCCCCCCCCCCCCCCCCCCCCCCCCCCCCCCCCCCTTCCGCAACCGGCCCCAGGAGGAACCGTGTTCCGCAGTGACTACGCAGACGTCCCGGCCGTGGAACAGCCCATCCACGAGGCCGTCCTGGGCCGGGCCGCCGAGTTCGGCGACGCCCCCGCCCTCGTCGACGGCACCGACGGCACCACCCTCGGCTACGCGCAACTGGACCGGTTCCACCGGCGCATCGCCGCCGCCCTCGCCGACGCCGGCGTCCGCAAGGGCGACGTCCTCGCCCTGCACAGCCCCAACACCATCGTCTTCCCGACCGCCTTCTACGCCGCCACCCGCGCCGGCGCGACCGTCACCACCGCGCACCCGCTGGCCACCCCCGAGGAGTTCGCCAAACAGCTCAGCGACTCCCGCGCCCGCTGGATCATCACCGTCTCCCCGCTGCTCGCCACCGCCCGCCGGGCGGCCGAACTCGCCGGCACGGTGCGGGAGATCTTCGTCTGCGACAGCGCACCCGGGCACCGCTCGCTGATCGACATGCTCGCCGGCCGCGCCCCCGAACCCGACGTCGCCCTGGACCCGGCCGAGGACGTCGCCGCCCTGCCGTACTCGTCCGGCACCACCGGCACCCCCAAGGGCGTCATGCTCACGCACCGGCAGATGGCCACCAACCTGGCCCAGCTCGACGCGGCGATCACCACCGCCCCCGGCGACCGCATCCTCGCCGTACTGCCGTTCTTCCACATCTACGGGCTGACCGCCCTGATGAACGCGCCGCTGCGCCGGGGCGCCACCGTCGTCGTGCTGCCCCGCTTCGACCTGGAGACCTTCCTCGCCGCCGTCCAGAACCACCGCATCACCGGCCTGTACGTGGCCCCGCCGATCGTCCTCGCCCTGGCCAAGCACCCGCTCGTGGACCGGTACGACCTGTCGTCGCTGCGGTACGTCATCAGCGCCGCCGCCCCGCTGGACGCCTCGCTCGCCGCCGCCTGCGCCGCCCGACTGGGCCTGCCGCCGGTCGGCCAGGCCTACGGCATGACGGAACTGTCCCCCGGCACCCACGTCGTCCCCCTGGACGCCATGCGCGACGCGCCTCCCGGCACCGTCGGCAGGCTCATCGCCGGCACCGAGATGCGCATCGTCTCCCTCGACGACCCCGGCACCGACCTCGGCCCCGGCGAGTCCGGCGAGATCCTCATCCGCGGCCCGCAGGTCATGAAGGGCTACCTCGGCCGCCCCGACGCCACCGCCGACATGATCGACGCCGACGGCTGGCTGCACACCGGCGACGTCGGCCACGTCGACCCCGAAGGCTGGCTGTTCGTCGTCGACCGGGTCAAGGAACTCATCAAGTACAAGGGCTTCCAGGTCGCCCCCGCCGAACTGGAGGCCCTGCTGCTCACCCACCCCGGCATCGCCGACGCCGCCGTCATCGGCGTACCGGGCGACCAGGGCACCGAGATACCGCGCGCCTACGTGGTCCGCCAGCCGTCCGCACCCGACCTCACCGAAGGGGACGTCATGATGCACGTCGCCGAACGCGTCGCCCCCTACAAGCGCGTCCGCCAGGTCGTCTTCGTCGACGCCGTGCCCCGGGCCGCCTCCGGCAAGATCCTCCGCCGACAGCTGCGGGAGCTCCCGTGACCCTCGTCGGCACCTTCCTCGAACGCGGTGTCCGCACCCTCAGCCTGGACTCCGCCGCCACCCGCAACGCGCTCTCCGCCGCCCTCGTCGGCCAGCTCGGCGACGCCCTCGACGACTGCGGCGCCGACCCCGGCGTACGCGCCGTCGTCCTCACCCACACCGGCAGCACCTTCTGCGCCGGCGCCGACCTGCGCGACCCGCCCGATCCGGACGACTTCGTCCGCCTGCTCCGCCGCATCCTCGAACTGGGCAAACCGGTCGTCGCCCGGGTGGCCGGCCACGTCCGCGCGGGCGGACTCGGACTGCTCGGCGCCTGCGACATCGCCGCCGCCTCCACCGCGGCCAGCTTCGCCTTCACCGAGGTGCGGATCGGGGTCGCGCCCGCCGTCATCTCGCTGCCGCTGATCCCCCGTACCGACCCCCGCGCACTCGCCCGCCTCTACCTCACCGGGGAGCGCTTCGACGCCGCCGAGGCCACCCGCCTCGGCCTGCTGACCGCCGCCGGGGAGGACGTGGACACCGTCCTCGCCCCGGTCCTCGACGGGCTGCGCCGGGCCTCCCCGCAGGGCCTCTCGGAGACGAAGCGGCTGCTCACGGCTAAGGTGCTGGAGGCATTCGACCGGGACGCGGCCGACCTCACCGCGCTCTCGGCCCGGCTGTTCTCCACCACGCAGGCCCGCGAGGGGATGACGGCCTTCCTCGAACGACGGGATCCCGCATGGGCGCTGTGACCGGCGACGACCGGATCGCGCGGACCGACCGCGCGCCGAAACAGGACCGCAGCCGCGCCACCCGGCAGCGGCTCCTGGAGGCCGCCGTGGCCTGCCTCGCCGAGCACGGCTGGGCGGGTTCCACGGTCGCCGTCGTCGCCGAGCGCGCCGGTGTCTCCCGCGGCGCCGCCCAGCACCACTTCCCGACCCGCGAGGACCTGTTCACCGCCGCCGTCGAGTACGTCGCCGAGGAGCGGTCCGGGGCGCTGCGCGCCCTGTTCCCGCGGGCCGCGCCCGCGGACCGGCGCACCGTCGTCGCCGCCCTGGTCGACCTCTACACCGGTCCGCTGTTCCGCGCCGCCCTGCACCTGTGGGTGGCCGCGTCCAACGAGGAGCCGCTGCGGGCCCGCGTCACCGAACTGGAGGCCCGGGTCGGCCGCGAGATGCACCGGATCGCCGTCGAACTGCTCGGCGCCGACGAGTCCGCCCCCGGCGCCCGGGAGACCGTCCAGGGCCTGCTGGACATGGCCCGCGGCCTCGGCCTGGCCAATCTCCTCACCGACGACCGCGCCCGCCGCGACCGGGTGGTCGCCCAGTGGGCCGACCTGCTCGACGAGGCCCTGGGCTGAGCCGCGCCGGGCGCCCGCCGGCGGACCGCAGCGGTGTCCGGCGCGCACCGTCGGCGCGCCGCGGTCACGGGCCGAGCCGCTCCACCCGCCAGCCCCCGTCCGCCTCCGCCACGTAGCGCAGCCGGTCGTGCAGCCGGTTCTCCCGGCCCTGCCAGAACTCGACCGACTCCGGCGCCACCCGGAACCCGCCCCAGTGCGGCGGTACCGGGACCTGCTCGCCCTGCGGGTACCGGGCGGCCAGTTCGGCGTACGACGCGTCCAGTTCGGCACGGGACCCGACCACCGACGACTGCGCGCTCGCCCACGCGCCGAGCTGCGAGCCGTGCGGCCGGGTGCGGAAGTACGCGGCCGTCTCGTCCCGGCCGGTGCGGCGCGCCACCCCCTCGACGATCACCTGCCGGGCCATCGGATGCCATGGGAAGAGCAGCGACACATGCGGGTTCTCCGCGAGGTCGCGTGCCTTGCGGGAGTCGTAGTTGGTGTAGAAGACGAAGCCGCGATCGTCGAACTGCTTCAGCAGCACCGTCCGCGAGCTGGGCCGTCCCCCGGCGTCCGCCGTGCACACCACCATCGCGTTCGGCTCGAACAGGTGGGCCTCCACGGCGGCCTGCCGGAACCAGCGCGCGAACTGCTCCACGGGTGTCGCGGCCAGGTCCGGCTCGGCGAGCCCCTCCACCCGGTACTGCTTGCGCATCGCCGCCGGGTCGGGAACGACGTCCCGCGGGTCGAAGGGCCGCTCGGACTCCTCGGGACGGGCGGTGGCGTCGGCGGAACCGGATTGATCGCGGGGCGCGGCGTCTCGGTCGTTCACATGCTCATCCTGCCGCATCCGCGGCCCGCGCCGGAGGGGGTGGCGCAACTCACGTGTGGCACTCAGTGCCGCAAACACTCCCCAGAGATGGCACTCGCGGCTATGGTGCTGTTACGTCCCGAGGATGACCGCCGGCCGCCGGAGGACGCCACCGGGGCGGCCGCCCCGGACCGCGCGTCACCGGACCGGCCGCGAGCCGCCGACGGCCGCGGATCCGCCGGGCCCGCCCGCGAACCGCACCGGCCGCCACCGGCCGCCACCGGCCGCCACCGGCCGGCGCCGGTCGGCGCCCTCCGGCGTCCGAGAGCCACCCGCCCGTCCACCGCATCACGAGGAGCCGCCTGATGTCCGACTTCGTACCCGGGCTAGAAGGAGTCGTCGCGTTCGAGACGGAGATCGCCGAACCGGACAAGGAAGGCGGTTCCCTCAGGTACCGCGGCGTCGACATCGAGGACCTGGTCGGCCACGTGTCCTTCGGCAACGTCTGGGGACTCCTCGTCGACGGCGCCTTCGACCCCGGACTGCCGCCCGCCGAGCCCTTCCCGATCCCCGTGCACTCCGGCGACATCCGCGTCGACGTGCAGTCCGCGCTCGCCATGCTCGCCCCCGTCTGGGGCCTCAAACCGCTGCTGGACATCGACGCCGGACGGGCCCGCGCCGACCTGGCGCGCGCCGCCGTCATGGCGCTGTCCTACGTCGCCCAGTCCGCCCGCGGGCAGGGCCTGCCCATGGTGCCGCAGCGCGAGATCGACAAGGCCACCTCCATCACCGAGCGCTTCATGACCCGCTGGCGGGGGGAGCCCGACCCGAAGCACGTCGCGGCCGTCGACGCCTACTGGACCTCGGCCGCCGAGCACGGCATGAACGCCTCCACCTTCACCGCCCGCGTCATCGCCTCCACCGGCGCGGACGTGGCCGCCGCGCTCTCCGGCGCCGTCGGCGCCATGTCCGGACCGCTGCACGGAGGGGCGCCCTCCCGGGTGCTGCACATGGTCGAGGAGATCGAGCGCACCGGCGACGCCGGGGCGTACGTCAGGAACGCCCTCGACCGCGGCGAGCGCCTGATGGGCTTCGGCCACCGGGTCTACCGCGCCGAGGACCCGCGCGCCCGCGTCCTGCGCCGCACCGCCCGCGAGCTGGGCGCCCCCCGCTTCGAGATCGCCGAGGCGCTGGAGAAGGCCGCCCTGGAGGAGTTGCACAACCGCCGGCCCGACCGGGTCCTCGCCACCAACGTCGAGTTCTGGGCGGCCGTCGTGCTGGACTTCGCCGAGGTGCCGGCCCACATGTTCACGTCCATGTTCACCTGCGCCCGCACGGCCGGCTGGTCCGCTCACATCCTGGAGCAGAAGCGCACCGGCCGCCTGGTCCGCCCGACCGCCCGCTACGTCGGCCCGGGCCCGCGCGACCCGCGCGCGGTCGACGGCTACGGGGACATCACCGCCGACTGACCCGGCCCCGGCGGGCCTCCCTGCGCGGACGACCCGCGCACGGGACGGCCGTCGGGAACGCAGACGACCCGCGGGCTGGGTTCCTCACGAGGAGGAGCCGGCCGGACGTACCGGCAGCCCGCGGGTCGGGTGACTGCTTGGGATTGGGCCGGCCGCGCATCCTGGACACGCTGGTCCGGCACCGCACTGGATGTGGTGGCGGACCGCTAGCCCGCAGCCACCTCGTGCGTCCGGGTTTCACTCATTTACCCGATCACCTCCTTTCCACGTAAGGCCCACCATAAGAACCCGGCGGACCCGGATCAACAGGTTTTCGCGAGCGGACCGAGAGCAGCGCCTCCGGTGACGGGGTCACGGGGTCACGGGGTCACGGGGTCACGGGGTCGGCCCCCCGCCCGCGCGGCGCAGGGGTTCGCGGGGGATCACGCCCCGGGCGCGGGAACCGGACGCGGGAACCGGACGCGGCCGTCCGCCGTCGACTAGGGGGGCGCGGGCGTGCAACGATTGTTTCAATCTTGCGGGAAACCCTATGTGCGCTGCGTCACGTTCAAGTTGAATGATGACCAGTGAGCGAACCGACGCGACGTACCTGCGGACGTTGCAGCCTGCAGGCGGTCCAAGGGGGTCGAGGTGAGCGCTTCCCGGCGTAGGGGGACCACTGACGAGCTGGGGCCGGACGGGCCCGAGCCGCCCGAGCACGACGGGGCGGACCTGCTCGCCGCGCTGCTGGACGGGATGGACGCCGCGCTGTGCGCGTTCGACGCGGACGGCACGGTCACCCACTGGAACCGCGAGGCCGAGCGCATCCTCGGCTGGACGGCGGCCGAGGCCGTCGGCCGCCAGGGCTTCGCCGGCTGGGCGGTGCGCAGCGCCGACGCCGACGAGGTCGAGGCGCGGCTGATGTCCGCGATGGGCGCCCCCGGCAGGCAGGTGCACGAGTTCGCGCTGCTGACCAAGGACGGCGGCCGGGTGCTGGTGCGTACGCAGTCCGCGGCGGTGCGCCATCCCGACGGCAAGCCCGCCGGGGTGTACTGCGCGTTCAGCGAGGTGCACGCGCAGATCGACCTGGAGCGGTCGATAGCGCTGAGCGAGGCGCTGCTGGAGGACGCGAGCTGGGGGGTCGTGCTGGTCGACGCCGACCTGCGGCCCGCCGTGGTCAACGCGCACGCCGCCCGGCTGCTGGGCACCGGCCGCACGGCGGTGCTGGGCCGGCCGCTCGGCGACCTGCTGTCGCAGGGTGTGGAGGCGCTGGAGAGCGCCCTCACCCATGTGCTGGCCGAGGGCGCCCCGCCGGCGCCCGCCGAGATGTGGGTGGCGGTGCGGACCGCGGAGGGCGAGCGGCGCCGCTGCTGGCGCAGCGGCTTCGTGCGGCTGGCCTCGCCGCTGGCGGAGGAGCCGGTGCCGCTGGGTGTGGGCTGGCTGTTCACCGACGTCACCGAGGCCAAGCAGGCGGAGCAGGAGGCCTCCCTGCTGAGGTTCCGGACGAACCAGCTCCACCGGGCGGCACGGGCGGCGGCCGAGTGCGAGGACCCGGCCGAGGCGGCCACCGTGCACCTGGACTTCGCACTGGCCGGGTTCGCCGACCACGCGCTGATCGACCGGGTGGCGGGCGGAGCGGTGTCCGACGCGGACGCCGCCGGGCCGGTGCGGCTGGTGCGGCTGGCGGCCACCCCGGCGGGCGGCCCCGGGCCGAGCGTGCTGGGGGAGGGGTCCGGTCTGCCGGTGCGCTACGGGGAGGGGCATCCGGCGTTCCAGTGCGTGCGCCGGTCGGGGTCGGTGCGGGCCGGTGCCGGGTCGATGACGGCGGAGGAGGCCCAGGCCTGGGCCGTGGCCAGGCAGTGGAACCGGGACACGGTGCACGCGCTGTGCTCGGTGCTGCGCAGCCGGGGGCGGACGCTGGGCGTGGTGACGTTCCTGCGGGGCCGCGGGCGCAGCGGCTTCGAGCGGTCCGACACGGCGTACGCGGAGGATGTGGCCGCGCGGATCGCGACGGCGCTGGACCTGGCGGATCTCGCGGGGTCCGCGGGGCCGGAGTCCGGGGGGCCGGAGGATGCCGGCGGCGGGGCCGGGCCGGCGGGCGGAGACGCCTGACCCGGGACACCCGGACCAGGCCCCCCGGGGCGCCCCCTGGCGCCCCGGGCGTCCCCGGGGAGGCGCACCGCCCGACGGGTCGGCTTCAGCGGCGGTAGAAGATGCGGTCGCGGTACTCGTCCAGGACCCGTCCGTTCCACTCGTGGCCGCCGTCGACGTTGCCCGAGCGCAGCAGCGGCGGTTCGATGCCGCGGTCGGCGAGCGAGGCGGCCGCCGTCGCCATGACCGCCTGGAGGAGCGCGGTCGTCACGACGGTGGAGGCCGGGGCGAACGGCGCGGGGATGGAGTCGAGGGTGAGTTCGGCGTCCCCCACCGAGATCTTCGAGTCGAGGACGAGGTCGCAGTGGTCCTTGAGGTAGGTGCCGGAGGCGTGCCGGGACTTGGTCTGCGCCGCGTACGCCACCGAGGTCACGCCGATGACGTGGACGCCGAGGGCGCGCGCGTTCATCGCCATCTCCACGGGCAGGGCGTTGCGGCCGGACAGGGAGATGATGACCAGGGTGTCCCCGGCGCGGACCGGGGAGGTGTCCAGGACGGCGCTCGCGAGGCCGTCGACGCGTTCCAGCGCGGAGCCGAGGGTGGCCGGCACGACGTCGACGCCGACGACTCCGGGGACCGCGAGCAGGTTCATCAGGGCGAGACCGCCGGCGCGGTAGACGACGTCCTGGGCGGCGAGCGAGGAGTGCCCGGCGCCGAAGGCGAAGAGGCGACCGCCGGAGGCGACCGTGTCGGCGAGGAGCGTGCCGGCGGCCTCGATGGCGGGGGCCTCCTCGTCGCGGACGCGGGTGAGGAGGTCGATCGCCGCGTCGAAGAACTGGTCGGCCGGCTTGTCGCTCATCCGCGGGGCTCCTTCGCACGGTTGCGGTCGTGTCGCGGATCACGGTGCGGTCTGGACCAGTGCGGTGTCAATACGGCCGCTCGGCGGGGCCGCGGGCCGGCGGGCGCGGACCCGGGCCTCGAGACGGGACGGGAGACGGGACGGGAGGTGGTGCCGGAGACGGGACGGGAGGTGGTGCGGGAGGGGACGGAGGGCGACCCCTCGCGGCGGTGCGGGAGGGGGCGGCGGAAGTGCCCGGTCGCGGCGGTGCGGCACGGTTGTCGGTGGTATCCGGCAGAATTGACGGCAGGGCCAGCGCACGCGCCGTGGGGCCGTCGGGCCTTCGGCAGATCTCATCGAGGGGCACGTATGTCCGGACTGATCGACACCACGGAGATGTATCTCCGCACCATCCTCGAGCTGGAGGAGGAAGGTGTGGTCCCCATGCGTGCCCGGATCGCCGAACGGCTCGACCAGAGCGGGCCGACGGTCAGCCAGACGGTGGCGCGGATGGAGCGCGACGGCCTGGTCTCCGTGGCCACCGACCGGCACCTGGAGCTCACCGACGAGGGCCGCCGGCTGGCGACGCGGGTGATGCGCAAGCACCGGCTCGCGGAGTGCCTCCTGGTCGACGTGATCGGTCTGGAGTGGGAGCAGGTGCACGCCGAGGCGTGCCGGTGGGAGCACGTGATGAGCGAGGCGGTGGAGCGCCGCGTGCTGGAGCTGCTGCGCCATCCGACCGAGTCGCCGTACGGCAACCCGATCCCGGGCCTGGAGGAGCTGGGGGAGAAGGACGGTCCCATGCCGTTCCTGGACGAGGGCATGGTGTCGCTCGCCGAGCTGGCCCCGGGCGCGGAGGGCAAGACGGTCGTGGTCCGCCGGATCGGGGAGCCGATCCAGACGGACGCGCAGCTCATGTACTCGCTGCGCCGGGCCGGCCTGCAGCCGGGGGCGGTGGTGAGCGTCACGGAGTCGGCCGGCGGTGTGCTGGTGGGCAGCGGCGGGGAGGCGGCCGAGCTGGCCGCGGACATCGCCTCGCACGTGTTCGTCGCCAAGCGCTGAGTCCGGTCCGGCGCCCATGCCGGCGCCCCTCGCCTCGCCAGTCTCAACTCCGTTGACTTCAGGGGGAGTTGCCGGATGATCCGCTTCGCGTCGAATCCGTGATCCAGTGCCCGGAATCACAGCGCCGGTGCGCCGCTCGTGCGAGGCTGTCGCGTGAGGCGGAGGACCTGAGGGGGTCGAGGATGTGCCGCAGCCGAGTGGAGAGCCCCGGCGCCGTGCGGCGCCGGGGCCTGTCCTCCCCTGTGTCGACCCGGAGCCCCGAGCTCTCAGGGTCGCCCCCCTCGGACCGTCTTCCCCGAGCGGTCCGCCCCCTGTGGAAGATCTCCCCTCGGCGGCCGCGATCATTCCTTGAGCGAGGTCACCCGAACGAGCGGTGTTGCCGACGGAGACGGCTTTTCTCGAATGTTTATTCGATAGCCTGCGGGTGACGGGCCCCGCGCCCGCCCCGCATCCCGCACGGCGCGCCCGACCCGGCGCGGCCCCCGCGGGCGGCGGCCGCGGTGGCACACGGCAGCAGCACGGCAAGCGGTACGACGGCAGCGACAGCCAGGGGGTGCCAGGACCGATGGCGCGGCGTATCGAGGTGACCGGCGCGGGCGGCGTCCGTCTCGCCGCCTGGGAGTTCGGCGACCCGCCCAAGGGCGACCCGGCGGTGTTCGTCCCGGAACAGGGCGGCCCCCGGTCCCGGCGCGCAGCGGACCGGACGCCCGGAGTGCTCTTACTGCACGGCCTGATGGGCCGAGCCGCGCACTGGGCGTCCACGGCCCGCTGGCTCGGCGAGCGGCACCGCGCGGTCGCCCTGGACCAGCGAGGCCACGGGCAGAGCGGGAAGCCCCCGGACGCCGCGTTCACGCGGGAGGCGTACGTCGAGGACGCCGAGGCCGCGCTCGAACAGCTCGGCCTCGCCCCGGCCGTCGTCATCGGACACGCGATGGGAGCGCTGACCGCCTGGCAGGTCGCCGCGAAACGCCCCGACCTGGTGTCCGGACTGGTCGTCTGCGACATGCGGGCATCCGCGCTGGGCGCGGCCTCGCAGCGCGAGTGGGCCGACTGGTTCCGGTCCTGGCCGGTGCCGTTCGCCACCCTCGCCGACGTCCGCAAGTGGTTCGGCGAGGACGACCCCTGGGTGGAGCGGCCCAACCCGGCCCGCGGGGCCTTCTACGCCGAGGTGATGCAGGAGACCCCCGACGGCTGGCGCCCGGTCTTCGACCCCGACCAGATGCTCCGCTCCCGGGAGACGTGGGTGTACGACGCGCACTGGGAGGAGCTCGCCCAGGTCCGCTGCCCCGCCCTGGTCGTCCGCGGCCTCGACGGCGAACTGGGCCGCGCGGAGGCGCAGGAGATGGTCCGCGTGCTGCCGCACGGCCGGTACGCGGAGGTCGCCGACGCCGGCCACCTGGTCCACTACGACCAGCCGGAGCGCTGGCGGGCGGCGATCGAACCCTTCCTGGAGGCCGTGCTCACCGGCTGAGGAGCGGCCGCCGGCGCACCGCCACCGGGAAGCGGCGGCCGGCGCACCGCCACCGGGAAGCGGCCGCCGGCGGCCGGTGCTCGCCGGGGGGAAGGCGCCGCCCGCACACCGCCCGGCCCCGCCGTCCGGCGCGGGGGTCCGTCAACCCCTGCTGACCGCCGCCAGGATCTCCGGCAGCCGCGCCGCAGTCCGCGGAGCCGCCATCCGCAGCCCGAGCAGGGCGACCCCGGAACCGTATGCCGCCCCCGCGGGCAGCAGCAGCCACGTCCACGCCTCGCCGCCCGCCGCGAGGTGCAGCCAGACCGACACCGCGAGCAGCGGTGCGCACAGCAGGGCCGCCGACACCATCCCGCCGACGATGGCGATCCAGGCCAGTCCGGCCTGCCCCGGCGCCACGTTCTTGTGGCCCTCCTGCGGAATCGAGTACGGGAAGCGGGCCGACATCCAGGCACCGCCCGCCAGCAGCGCGCCGAGCAGCGCGAACGACAGCCCCAGCACCTCCGCCAGCCGTCCCCACGCGCCCAGCAGCGCCGTCGTCACGACGGCCACCGACGCCGTGTACGGCAGCGTGACCGCCAGCAGCGCCAGCGCCCGCCCGCGCAGCTCCAGGTAGGCGTCCCGCGGCGAGGCGACGGTCACCGCGACCATCCAGAAGGCGGAGCCGTCCTGCCCGAACTGGTTGAACATCTGCACGCCGAGCATCCCGGCGGCGAAGCAGGCGAAGTAGACCGACCCGGTGCCCTGCAGGGCGTTGAACACCGGCACGATCAGCCCGATCGCGAGCGAGGCGACCCAGGCCGCCCTGGTCTTCGGGTCCCGCCACACGTAGCGCAGACTGCGGTGCATGACGGCGCCGGTGCGCCCGGCGGGCAGCAGCCCGCCGAGCCGCGCCGCCGGGCCGCGGTCCCGGGCGGCCGGGTCGTCGGGCCGGAGGGTGGAACCGTCCGGGGCGGTCATCAGCCGTGTCAGGCCGCGCGCCCACAACGCCGGCAGCGCCGCCGTCGCCGCCGCGGTCACCGCCAACTGCGCGGCGGCCGCACCGTAGGCGCCGTCGCTCACCGCGTGCACGGCGCCCACCGCGGCCGCGGGCGGCACCCAGCGCAGCACCTCCGCGGCCGGGTCGAGCTGCCCCAGGCCCGCCGAACCGAGCCGTTGCATACCGAAGTTGACGAGCTGTACGCCGATCGCGATGACCAGTCCGCTCAGCACCGCCAGATCGCGGCCCCGCCGGCTGGTCAGCAGGCGCGTGTTGGCGGTGGCGACGGCCCGGGCGAGGGACACGCACACCAGCAGCGCCATCACCACCGCGGGTACCGACACCGCGTACGCCGCCGCGCCGTGCGCCACCGAGACCACCGCGCCCGCCAGCAGCAGCACGGTGAACAGCGGGCCGATCCCGACCAGGGAGGACACCAGCAGCGCCCGGACCAGCGGGCGCGGCCGCAGCGGCAGCAGGACCAGCCGGGTCGCGTCCAGGGTCTCGTCCCCGCCCGGGAAGAACAGCGGCATCACCGCCCAGCCCAGGCCCAGCACCGCGGTGAGCAGCACGGCCACGGCGTCGGCGTGCGCGTGGCCGCGCAGGGCGGTCAGACCGAGCAGCGTGAGCACGCCGAACAGCAGACCGGCCGCGGCGGACGCCGCGTAGGCGGCACTGCGCCCCGGGGACCGCCGCAGCCCGCCGCGCAGCAGCGACAGCTTCAGCCGCACGACGACCGGGGTGAGGCTCATCGGGTACCGCCCAGCCAGTCCAGCTCGGAGGCGGAGTCCCGGCCGCCCGCGCCGACCAGTTCCAGGAAGGCCTCCTGGAGGGTGGGGGACGCGCCGCGCACCTCGGTCAGGGGGCCGTGGGCGCGGATGCGGCCCGCGGCCATCACGGCCACCCAGTCGCAGAGCGACTCGACGAGTTCCATGACGTGCGAGGAGAACACGACGGTGGCGCCCGAGGCGGTGTACCGCTCCAGCACGCCCCGGATGGTCTGCGCGGACACCGGATCGACGCCCTCGAACGGCTCGTCGAGGAAGAGGATCTCCGGATTGTGCAGCAGGGCCGCCGCGAGGCCGATCTTCTTGCGCATGCCGGTGGAGTAGTCGACGACCAGACGCTGCCGGGCACCGGACAGGTCGAGCACGTCCAGGAGCTGCCCGGCCCGCCGGTCCACCTCGGCGCCGGGCAGCCCCCGCAGGCGGCCCGCGTAGGCGAGCAGTTCGCGTCCCGACAGCCGCTCGAACAGGCGCAGCCCCTCAGGCAGTACCCCGATCCGCGCCTTCACCGCCACCGGGTCGCGCCAGACGTCGTGGCCGACGACCTCCACCGTGCCCGCGTCGGGCCGCAGCAGCCCGGTCGCCATGGACAGCGTGGTGGTCTTGCCCGCCCCGTTCGGTCCGACGAGCCCGACGAACCGGCCCGCCGGCAGGTCCAGGTCGATCCCGGCCACCGCCACCTGCTGCCCGAACCGCTTCCACAGCCCCCGCAGCCGTACGGCGCTCTCGTTCACCGCGTCTCCCTCCGTCGCGGAGAAGCCTACGGCGGGGCCGTGCTTGAGGGGGCCGGGGCAGCCGTGTGCGGCCGCCGACGCGCCGGTCGACGGCCTGAAGGTGCCCGCTGCGGTCCCCGCCGCGGGCCGCGGCGGGCGGGAGGCGCCGTCAGCGGTCCCTTCCGCAGGCGTAGGCGAGCGGTGAGATCAGTTCCTCGGCGTCCGGCAGCCAGCGGTTGGCGGGGGTGGGGCGGCGGGCCCACTGCACGGCACCGCGGGCCGCGTAGCGGGTCGGGGGAGCGGCGACCCAGGAGCCCTCGCCGAGGGTGACCAGGTCGAGCGTGGCGACCGCCCAGCCCAGCTTGCGGACCAGTTCGGGCACCTTCGCCGCCGCACCCGGCAGGACGAAGAACTGCATCCGCCGGTGCGGGGTGAGCGTCACCGGACCGAGGGTCAGCTGCATGCGCTCCATGCGTGCCAGAGCGAGGAAGCCGGCCGTCTCGGGCACGTCGACGGCGTCGAAGGTGCGTCCGGTCGGCAGCAGGATCGACGCGGTCGGCTGCTTCTGCCACATCCGCCGGGCGACGGTGGCGCTGCCCGTGGCCTGCGTCGCCCAGTCGGCGCGCACCGGGTGGGCCCCGGGCGCCCCGCACCCCGGTGCACCGCAGGAGCAGCGGTGCACCCCGTCGACGGCCTCCAGCCAGGTGCCGGGGAACACGTCCCAGTGGCGCTCCTCGGCGTAGCGAACTGCGGTCTCCAGCAGGGATTCCCCGCGCTGCTTCGGGATCTGCGCGGCTTGGGCGCCCGGGATCGTCTCTTCCACGTGGAACACAACTCCAGCGTCCACCTCCGGTTACGGGGTGTATCGCGCGCGGGGGAGGAGCACTGATTCATCGTTCGGGGCGCATGGGTGCACGCCCGGGGGCGCGCGGGAGGATCGGCGGTCCGAGCGGGTAGCCACGAGGGGGGCCGGCTCCCGCCGTTACCCCGGCAATCCTCACCATGACGCACATCAGCCGACATTGAGTGCATTCTCGACATGCCGGCTGGGCATTGATCTCCACGGCCGGTAACGCCCGCCACCGGGCCCTGTCCGGGAGTGGGGACGACCGGCCGCGGAAGACACGTCAACTCGGTGCGCGGGCAGGCACCGCAGCCACAGGGGGTTATGCCATGGCCGCAAGGCCTCTCGTCGCGAGGCAGCCGAACGAACGGCTGCAGGCGCTCATTCAGGAGGCGGGGTGCTCGAACGCCGGGCTCGCCCGCCGGGTCAACATGTGCGGTGCCGAGCACGGCCTCGACCTGCGGTACGACAAGACGTCGGTGGCGCGCTGGCTGCGCGGACAGCAGCCGCGGGGGCGCGCCCCGGCGGTCATCGCGGAGGCGCTCGGCCGCAAACTGGGCCGTACGGTCACGATCGACGAGATCGGCATGGCCAACGGCAAGAACCTCGCCTCCGGCGTCGGGCTCCAGTTCTCGCCGACGGTGCTGGGGGCCATCGAGCAGGTCTGCGAGCTGTGGCGCAGCGACGTCGGCCGCCGCGACTTCCTCTCCGGTTCCTCGGTCGCCGCCTCCGCGCTGGTCGAGCCCAGCCGCGACTGGCTGATCTCCTCGCCGGACGCCCAGGTGGCCCGTTCCGCGGGCCCGCGGGTGGGCCGGTCCGACGTGGCGGCGGTACGGTCCATGACGCAGGCCCTGGTGGACCTGGACCACCAGTACGGCAGCGGGCACGTGCGGCCGGTGGTGGTGCACTACCTCAACAGCGTGGTCTCCGGACTGCTGTCCGGCTCCTACCGGGAGGCCGTCGGCCGCGAACTGTTCGCCGCCGTGGCCCGGTTGACGGAGCTGGCCGGATACATGGCGGTCGACACCGGTCAACCGGGGCTCGCCCAGCGCTACTACATCCAGTCGCTGCGGCTGGCACAGGCGGCGGGCGACCGCGGCTACGGCGGCTACGTCCTCGCCGCCTCCATGAGCCACCTGGCCGCACAGCTCGGGAACCCGCGCGAGATCGCCCAGTTGGCGCGCGCCGCCCAGGAGGGAGCGCGCGGGCGTGCGACCCCGCGGGCGCAGTCCATGTTCCACGCCGCGGAGGCGCGCGGGCACGCGCTGCTGGGCGACGCGCGCGCCGCGCAGGCCGCCTCGGGGGAGGCCGTGCGGGCCCTGGAGGCCGCGGACCCGGCCTCCGGGGACGACCCGGTGTGGATCACCCACTTCGACGAGGCCTATCTCGCCGACGAGTTGGCGCACTGCCACCGCGACCTCGGGCAGCCGGAGGCGGCGGCCCGGTACGCGGAGCAGTCACTGGCCGGACACCCCGCCACCCGGGCGCGCCGGCGGGCCATCGGCTACCTGCTGCTCGCCACGGCCCGGGTCCAGCAGCGGGAGGTCGAGCAGGCCTGCCACACCGGTCTGCAGGCCGTGGAACTGCTGGAGAGCCTGCGCTCCGACCGGGGCGCGGAATACCTGGAGGACTTCCAGCAGCGGCTGGAGCCCTTCCAGGAGGAGTCGGTGGTAAGGGAGTTCGGCGCCCGGCTGGACCTCAGGACGGCCGCCTGAGCGGAAAGGGCGGTCGCACCGCGGCGGTCCGCTGCGGCCGCCGCACCGCCGGTGAACAACCGGTGTCGTCCGCTCGGCGTACGGTCGACGCCCGGCCGGCGCGGAGGCGCGGATCCGGCGCGGGAACCCGCCGGGTTCGTCGATCCGGTCACGGGGAAGGAGCCGACGCCCTGAGCTGCGTGGCACGCGGCTCGGGGGACCCGGTAGCGTGAGCCGACGATTCCGAAGGTCCCCCATTCGTAGGAGTCCCGGTGACGCAGAGTGGACAGGGCGAGGAGCCCTCGGCGCAGCCCGCGCACGAAGGCGTCGTGCTGCCCTCCGGCGGCGGCGATCCGCTGCCGCCCGGCATGAGCGGCGGACCCGGCGCCCCGGGCCCCTACGGCGCTCCGCAGCACGCTCCGCAGCCCGGTCAGCACCACGCCCCGCCCCAGGGCGGCCCCGGGCACGCCGCGCCCGACGGCCGGGACTGGGGCGGTACGTGGGGCGCCGCGGACCACTACCCGCACCCGCAGTCCGGCCAGGGCTGGCCGGCCGACCCCGCGTGGTCCCCCGGGCCCCAGGCTCCGGCGGGCCCGCTGCCGCCGGAGAACGCCCAGCAGCCGGGGTACCCCGACCCGGCCGGTCCGGCCGCGCACGGAGCGCCGCCGCCCGCCGGCGGCGCCGCCTTCCCGCCCGCCGCCGCGGCGCACGCGGACGAGGGCGCCACCCAGTACCTGCCGCCGGTCCCCGGCGCCCAGGCTCCGTATCCGCAGTCCCCGCCCGGTGCCCCGCAGCCGTACGCCGCCCACCCCGGGCACCCGGCGCAGCCCGCCTCCGACGAGGCGGCCACCCGCTACATACCGCCCGTCGCACCGGGCGCGCTGCCCCCCGAGGCAGCGCCGGACTCCACCCAGCGGCTGCGCCGCGCCTCGGGCGCGACCGCCGGGCACCAGCCGGGCGCGGGCCCGCTGCCGCCCGCCGCCGGGCCCGGCGCCGAGGCCGCCACCCAGTACATCCCGCCGGTGCCCGCCCAGCCCGACGCACAGGCCCCGTACGCCGGTCCCGGCGCCCCCGGCGGCGGTCCGGACCACCGCCAGCCCCCCGTCGAGTTCGACAACCTCTTCCGCGGCGCCTCCGGCCCGGACGGCGGCGCCGCCGCGACCCAGCAGATCCCCCGCTACGCCCAGCAGCCGGAAGCCGGCCACGGCAACCAGCCCGGCTACGCCCCGCCGGGCGGCTACGGCGACGGCCACCACGGCGACGGCTACGCCGACGACCACGACGGCGGCCGCACGCGCTCGCGCGTGCCCCTGTTCGCCGGGATCGGCGTGGCCATCGCCGTCGTCGGCATCGGCGCGGGCGCGCTGATGGGCGGATCCGGCGACGATCCGAAGACCGGCGACTCCGCCGCCGTCGCCGCCACCTCCCCCGCACCCGGGAACTCGCCCTCGCCGTCCGCCGACCCCGGCAAGAAGGAGGCGGCCGCCCTGGACAAGCTGCTGGCGGACAGCGGCAGCAGCCGCACCGCGGTGATCAAGGCGGTGGGCGACATCAAGGCCTGCCGCAACCTCGGGCAGGCGGCGAACGACCTGCGCGACGCGGCCAAGCAGCGCGGCGGGCTGGTCACCAGGCTGTCCGGGCTTCCGGTCGACGATCTGGCGCACCACGGGGAGCTGACCACCGCGCTGACCAACGCCTGGAAGGCGTCCGCCTCGGCCGACAACCACTACGCGGCCTGGGCCGACCAGATCGCCGCGGACAAGAAGAAGATGTGCCCCAAGGGCAAGTTCCGCTCCACCGGCCAGTACGAGGCCGGCAACCGGGCCAGCGGCACCGCGAGCAAGCAGAAGAAGACGGCCGCCGGGCTGTGGAACCCGATCGCGGAGAAGTACGGGCTGACCCGGCGGCAGTCGTCGCAGCTGTGACGGGCGGTCAGTTCACCTCGGCCTTCTTCAGGGTCTGCGTGACATCGACGAAGTCCTTGTCGGCGGCGACCAGCCGGCCGCCGTGCACCACCTGGATCAGCACGTCCGCGTTGACCAGGCGGGGGAAGCCGACGGACGCCAGCGGGGCGGCGAACTGCCAGCGCAGCGGCGGTGTCAGGCCGCCCGTGCCGACCTGGATGCCGCCGTCGAGGGCGTGGCGCACGCTGGTGGAGCTGATCTCGCCGTCGCCCAGCTTCTGCACGATCTCCCGGAACACGGTGTAGGCGATCCACGTCGTCTGCACCCCGGCGTCCGCCGGGTCGATGCGGTTGTCCAGGAAGGCGCGCTCGCGGATCGCCTTCTTCATCGGGTCCCAGCGCGGGTCGCTGGCGACCGGGTACCAGCCGGCGATGTACGCCCCCTCGTAGGGCCCCGAGGTGCCGCCGGCGGTGTTGACGGTGGTCTGGTCGACGCTGCCGAGCACGGTGGCCGCGCGCACCGACGGGTAGTCCTTGCGGGCGCGCCGGAAGGAGTCCATGAAGGTGTTGGTGCGGTCGCCGAGGGCGGGCACCACGCACCCCTTCTTGTTCTTGTCCGGGTCCTTGGTGGCCTGCTCGAGGGCGTCGCGGGACTGGGTGGAGTACTCGGTGGCGTCCTCGGCGGCGAGCTGGTCGCCGGCCGCCTTGTGGCCGCCCGCCTTGAGGCCCGAGTCGAGCAGCGGGGCGAGCTGGTCGCCGGTGATGGAGTCGGGGCGGACCAGCGTGACCGGTCCGCAGGTGCCGGCGAGTTTCCGGCCGAGGCCGGCCAGCAGGGTGGGCTGGCCTCCGTTGACGGGGTAGGACAGCGGGCTGGTGAACTCCTCGGTGCTGATGCCGTAGCCGCCTATGTAGGGGATGCCGGCGCCCTCCAGCGGAGGGAAGAAGGAGTCGGCGTACTGGCTGTAGGAGCCGACGACCGCGACCACCTTCTCCTCGACGGCGCGGCGGGCGCACTTCGCGGCGGCCACGCTGTCGTTGTGCTCGTTGCAGACCAGTACTTTCAGATCGCGGCCGTTGATGCCGCCGTGCGAGTTGACCCAGCGCGCGTAGGCCTGGGCGAGGGCGGTCATTCCGGGTTTGTTGGTGGCGTCGGTGCCCGAGGGGGCCCAGGTCATGACGGTGATCGGGCCGTCCCCGGAACCCCCCGTGGTACCGGGGACGATCCCGCACCCGGCGGTGAGGGAGGCGCCGGCCACCAGCGCCGCGGCCGCGCGGGCCGCGGCACGCTTCGCAGGTCGGGTGAAGGCGGGGAGGAATGTGGAACGCGTGCGTCGCCTGCCGGTCATGTCCCCGCACGATTCCGCCACACCGCTAACCTGGGAGTGACCCACGGTCAACGGATGGTGACCCGAAGGTGAATTGCGGGGGTCGGTGCGGCCCGCTGGAAGCGGAACGTACGATTTATGACCGTGCAAGGATCGGAGAACTCTTCCCGTCGCGGCCGTCGCTCCTCCACCATGGGCGGCATGCCACTGAACGACATGCCGTGGTGGCGCTGGCGCAGCAATGTGCGCTCCGCGCTGCACATGCTCTCCGACCCGGGGTTCCAGCGGGACGTCTGGCTGGCCGGCGCCGACGGCTACGGGGACGTCACCGACGCCGTGTACCGCCTGGTCGAGGACACCTGGCTGGACCACTGGTCCGCCGAGAAGTACGTCGGCACGATCTTCCGCGACTCGCAGGAGGCGGCGCTGGTGGACACCGCGGTGCTGCGGGTGCTGCGGATCATGCACCAGGTCGGCCCGGACGCGCCGGTCACCACCTACGTCGACCACCAGGACTGGCCGGAGGCGGTGCGGGCGGCGCGGGACGCGCACGTGCGGCTGGCGACCGGCGACGGCGAGGACCCGGACGTGCCGCCCAGCTCCCTGGAGGTGCTGCACATCCTGACCAGCTCGGCCTGAGGCGCGCCCCGCCCGGCAGCCGGCCGGGTCCGGGTGGCGGACTGCCCTGAACGGCGGCGCCCGGACGTGAGACGCTGTCCTGCATGAACGAGCAGTCCTCCCGAGCCGCGGCGGCGCCGGCCGACCAGTACGTCCTGACGCTCTCCTGCCCGGACAAGCAGGGCATCGTGCACGCCGTGTCGAGCTACCTGTTCATGACCGGCTGCAACATCGAGGACAGCCAGCAGTTCGGCGACCACGACACGGGACTGTTCTTCATGCGCGTCCACTTCTCGGCGGAGTCGCCGGTGACGGTGGACAAGCTGCGGGCGAGCTTCACGGCGGTCGGCGACTCCTTCCACATGGAGTGGCAGATCCACCGGGCCGACGAGCGGATGCGCGTCGTCCTGCTGGTCAGCAGGTTCGGGCACTGCCTGAACGACCTGCTCTTCCGCGCCCGGATCGGCGCCCTTCCGGTGGAGATCGCGGCGGTGGTGTCCAACCACACCGACTTCGCGGAGCTGGTGGACTCCTACAACGTGCCCTTCCACCACATCCCGGTGACGAAGGACACCAAGCCGGAGGCGGAGGCCAGGCTGCTGGAGATCGTCCGCGAGGAGGGCGTCGAGCTGGTCGTCCTCGCCCGTTACATGCAGGTCCTCTCCGACGACCTGTGCAAGCGGCTCGCCGGGCGGATCATCAACATCCACCACTCCTTCCTGCCGAGCTTCAAGGGCGCCAAGCCCTACCACCAGGCGCACGCGCGCGGGGTGAAGCTGATCGGCGCCACCGCGCACTACGTCACGGCGGACCTCGACGAGGGCCCGATCATCGAGCAGGAGGTCGAGCGCGTCGGCCACGGCGTCACCCCGGACCAGCTGGTGGCGATCGGACGGGACGTGGAGTGCCAGGCGCTGGCCCGGGCGGTGAAGTGGCACGCCGAGCGGCGGATCCTGCTGAACGGGCGGCGGACGGTGGTCTTCGGCTGAGTCCGCGGCCGCGGATCCCGCACGCCGCCGGCCCGGCGCCGCTCCCGCTCCGGCCTCCGCCTGCCGGTCGCCTTCCCAGGCAGGGCGCCTGACGCCGTACGCCTGACGCCTGCGCCGTTCCCGTGTGCCGGACGCCGCGCCGCGGCGGGTGAAGGCCGCCGCGGCGCGAACGGTGCCTGCTGCGGCCCTAGATCCGGCTCAGCGAAGCCGCCGCGAAGAGCACGTCCCTGATCGCCTCCCGGTCGCCGGACTGCCCGGCCGCCGCCTCCTGCGGGGAGACGTGCCCGGCGGCGAGCCGGCAGAACTCCACGCCGTCCAGTGCGACATGCGCCACCTCGTGCGCCGCCGACCCGGCCGCGGCCGGGGAGTCCAGCGGGATGAGCCACTCGCCGCCGCCCAGCCCCTCGATCTCCAGCCGCAGACTCCGGCCGGGCTGCCCGGCGGCCACCAGGTGCCGGCCGCTGCCGGATGCGGCCAGACCCGAGCGGCGGCGGAACGCGAGCACCCCGGGCAGCATCCGGGCCGCCACGTCGATCATGCCGCGCAGATGGCGCGGGGCGGGAGGCGCGTAGGGGTAGTCGACCGCCTCCGCGATGTCCTCGGCGTGCACCCAGCACTCGAAGGCCCGGTCCAGCATCGCGTCCCGCAGCGGCAGCGCGCCGTCGCCGTACGACACCGCCGTCTCCGCCGCGCCGGAACCCGCGGTGAAGGCCACCGTCCGCACCAGGGTGCGGCTCTGCTCCCGCCACGGCGCGCGCACCGCGCGGGTCGGCGGGACGCGCGCGGCCCGCCAGTAGGCCTCGGTGCGCCCCTCGGGCGTCGGCTTCTCGGGGCGCGCCGGGTCCAGCGGGTCGTCCAGGCCGAGGGCGACGGCGATCAGCCCGTCCACCGCGAGCAGGTGCGCGATGGTCCCGGCGACGGTGGTCCGGCGACTGGCCGCCGCGTCCCCCTCGAACCAGCGCAGCCGTACCGGCGCATGCCACTCGGCGTCGCCGAAGTCCTGCAGCAGGGCGTCCAGGCGGGCGGTCTCGGTGTCGTACGCCGCCGCCCAGTCGGGGACCGGGATGCGGGGTGGACGCCGGTCGAGGCAGCTCTCCAGGACCCGGGTGCGCAGGCCGGGATCGAGGTCCAGGCTGTCGGGGCGCTGCAGCAGCCCGACGGCCTCGCGCAGTCGGCGCGCCTCGTCCGCGCAGGCGCCGCACCGGCCGAGGTGCTCCTCGACGGCCGCGGTCTCCTCCGCCGAGCAGGCCGCCAGCGCCCAGGCGCCCAGCAGCGCCTTCAGCACCGGGTGCGGCAGGTCCGGTGGCGGCAGCGGGACCGGCGCGGGAGGCAGCGGCAGCCCGCTGTCCTCCACCGAGGCGCGGGGCAGGGGGATGCGCGGCTCCCGATCCGGGTGCGGACCGGGGGAGCCCCCGGGGCCGCGGCCGCCCGGGGGTCCGCCCGGTTCACCGGGCCCGCCCGGCGGGCCGCCGTCCCCGCGGGGCCCCGCGGGCCGCCGCGCGCCGTCGCCCGGCCCGGCCGGGCCGGCGGCCGGGCCGCCGGAGCCGTCCTCCGGTTCGCCGATCCGACCGCCGGCCCCTTCCCCGGTCCGCGCGCCGGTGTCGCCGTGCTGCTCCCGCGCCTCCCCGGGCGCGCCGCGGTTCGCCTCGCTCACGCGGCGCCTCCGTACTTCGGCGGTGTCGCCGGCGGCGCCGCGTCGTGGGCGGTGGACAGCAGTTGCAGGCCCAGACGGAGCCGGCGGCGCGCCTCGTCCTCGGTGACGCCCAGGTCGGCCGCGGTCTGGCGGTAGTCGCGGCGCTGGAAGTAGGCCAGTTCCAGGGCGGCGCGCAGCGGTGCGGGCATGGCCTGCACGATGTAGTCGGCGCGGGCCGTGACGGAGGCGTGCCGCACCCTGCGTTCGAGTTCCTCTGCCGAGCCGGGCCCGCCTCCGGCGAGCGCCGCGGTCTCCGCGGCGCGCAGCCGCTGCACGGCGAAGTGGTGGGCCAGCGCGGCGACCCAGGTGCGCAGCGGCCCCTGCCTGGGGTCGTAGCCCTCGGGGTGCTCCCAGACGTGCGCGAAGACCTCGCGGGTGACGCGGTCCGCGGCGTGCTCGTCGCCGAGCACCCGGTGGGCGAGGCCGTGCACCAGTGAGGCGAAGCGGTCGTACAGCTCACCCAGGGCGGCCGCCTCGCCGCGTTCGAGCCGCTGCTGCATCCTGCGGTCCCAGCGGGGCGGTGCGTCCTTCTTCGCCATACGGCCCCCTCACCCTGCCTGTGCCCGAGTCGAGCGTGCGCTCACCGTCTCCTCGAATGTAGTCGGCACGCCTCACGGCGCGCGCCCCTTTGTGCCAAGGTGCGCCCCCCGGGGCGCGCGAGATGGTAGGGGCGGCTGCCCGGCCCGCAGGGCCACCCACTCGCGCACCTCCGAAACCAACGCATTGCATGTCCGATCGAACCTGATCGAGCGTGACCGAAACAAGACCTTTGTCGATCGCCTGTCGTTTCCTGTGCCGTGTTTCAGGGAACGGCCGCTGGGCAGCCGCGCTGAAGGGAAGCGTAGGAAACGCTTCCGGTTCGTGGCGGTTCCGGGTGGATTCCGGCGAGCGAGGGGCGTGGTGGTGACGTTCAAGGTGACCGACGGTGAGCAGGGCGAGTGGGCCGTGCTCCAGGTCTCGGGCGAACTGGACCTGATGACATCGCCCGTGCTGCGGCAACGCGTCCACGACATGATCGCCGAGGGGCGGCACAGCCTCGTCCTCGACCTGGCCGAGGTGTGGTTCTGCGACTCCAGCGGTGTCGGTGTGCTCATCGCCACCCGGCGGCTGATCCGGTCCTGCCGGGGCCGACTGCGCCTGGTGCTGCCCGCCCGCGGCGCGGAGGAGGGCTCGCACGTGAACCGGGTGCTCGGCGCCCTCGGTGTGCGCCGCCTCTTCGACGTGCACGCCGACCTGGTGGACGCGGTGGACGAGGAGGCGCGGCCCCTGTCGGCCTGACGGCCGCACCGACCGCACCTCCGTGCCGGCCGCACCTCCGCACCGGCCGCACGTCCGCACCGCGCCGTCCGCACCTCCGCGCCGGCCGTCCGGGCGGCGGCCCCGGACGGGTGGGCACAAGGCCCGTTGCTCCGCCACAGAGTCGTCCCGGAATTCCCCCGGTCTTGGTACAGGCTTCGCCGCTGCGCGCCTCGGCGTACACCCGCGTCGTACGCTCCAGGCAGACCTACCCCGACGTGACGTGAGGCGGCCTGAGGACACATGGTCAGCAGCGAGTACGAGCGTAAGATCGCCGCCCGGTTCGCCACCTTCGACCAGGACGGCAACGGCTGGATCGACCGGGCCGACTTCGACGCCGCCGCCAAGGCGGTGCTCGCCGAGTTCGGTGTCGCGGCCCGCTCCGACCGGGGCCAGTCCCTGTACGCCGGTGCCGAGGCCTTCTGGCAGGGCATGGCCGGCATGGCGGACCGGGACGGCGACCAGCGGATCGGCCGCGAGGAGTTCGTCACCGGCGCGGTCAAACGCCTGCGCGACAACCCGGAGCGGTTCGCCGAGATCGCCCGCCCCTTCCTGCACGCCGCACTCGCCGTCGCCGACTCCAACGGCGACGGGGCCGCCACGGTCGGGGACACCACGCGCGCGCTGCGCGCTCTGGGGGTGCCGGAGGGCGTCGCCCGGACCACGGCGGCCGCGCTCGACGGCGACCGCGACGGCCGGATCGGCGAGACCGACATCGTGCCCGCCTTCGCCCGCTACTTCACCGTTCCCGAGTGAGGCGGGCCGTCCGGGGGTGCAACTGCCGTCGCCGCGAGGCGCCGAGGCGCGCCGCCCGGACCGCCGCACGCCCCCGGCCGCCCCACCCGCGGTGACCGCCGCCCCGGCTCCGCGAGCCGTGCGACGGTGCGGAGGGGGCGCGCGGTCCACCGAGTGCGGGCCGCCGGCCTTCGGGCCGGCGCAACCCGCCCGGGGCGGAGGACGGTTCGGCGGGTGCGACGCGCGGCGGCCGGACATGTCACCGATCGTGGCACGGCCCGATCACGCAGCGTCGATACCGGGTTGTGCCCTAGGCGTGACTCGTCACGGCCTGGAGTCGACCGGATGCTCGGGTACCTTGTGTGGGATGCGAGTGGTTCCCGGTACGCGCTATGCCGGTGTTGCCTGTTCGACTGCCCGCGGGGGGCGTCGCACAGTATGCCGCACGGGTACTCCTTCGCGCTGGAATATGCCCGAAGCGCTTGTTGGGGTGACGGTACGTCAATCAAGCTGTCCCGTAAGGGATTCACGTTCCGTGACCCGGGCCCCTGTCATTGTCCTGGTCATGCACAAAATGGCTAGGATCGTGGCCCTCGTCGTCGTGGTGCTCGCGTGGCGCGCGGCCACGTGTCCGCCGGTTCGGATGGTGTGAGCGGTGCAGGTGCTACAGGTGCAGCTGGAGATCCGGCCCGACCCCGCTGAGGTGGGAAGGGCCCGGAGGTGGGCTCGCTCGCGGCTCGCCGGGTCGGGCATTGCGGCCGACGGGCCCCTTGCCGAGACCCTGGTCCTGCTCGTCTCCGAACTCGTCACCAACGCCGTGGTGCACACGGGTTGTCCGGCCGTGCTGCGTCTCTCCCTCCCGGGTGCGGCGGACGGGCCGGAGGTCCTGCGGCTGGAGGTCGTCGACCGCAGCGGGCGGGCACCGGTGCCGCGGTGCGTGGACGGTGAGGCGACCGGTGGTCGCGGACTGGCCCTCGTCGACGGCCTCGCCGACCGCTGGGGCTGGAGCCCCGAGGGGGCCGGCAAGAGCATCTGGTGCGAACTCGACCGGTGCGCACGGCCGGAGGCGTCGGGTGCGGCCCGCGGGACCGTCTCTCCGGCCTACGACGGCCTGGCCTACGAAGCGGTCTGACGGTCCGTTCCATCCGCCGTGCCCGGCGCACGGCACGGAGCACGGCACGGAGCACGGCGTGACCGGGTGGCGCCGCGATCCGTCCGGAACAAGTCCGTGCGCCCGCACCGTGCATCCGTGCGCGCCCACCGCAAAGCGGGCGTAAGTGACAATCCCTCGTTCGGGTGTTGACGCCGCGTGTCTGCTTGATCACTCTGGTGGTCAGCGATTCGCCGCGAGGGGACGGCGAGGGCTTCGGTGACGGCGGCCCTCGGCGAGTGCGCATCGTGATCCGGCGTCTGTCCCCTTCAGGGCCGAACGGGCGAAGGGGCGTCGGGGCGGGTACGCCGGAGTCGGACGGCGGTGCGCGGGGCCGCGCTCGGGAGGACGGGGGGCACGCCCGACCGGGCGGGCCGGGAGCGAGGGGGGGAGGCGCGCCGCCGGTCCGATCGCCCGGATCGCCGCACCGGCCGGCTCTGTCCACAGGCTGTGGACCGCCGCCCGGCGACTGCCGGGCCGACCCCGGCGCCCGCCCGCTGCTCCCCGCCGGACGCGCCCGCAGGAACGTCAAGCAGCGCCCGCCGGCGGTCCTAGTCGCCGAGTCCGCGGGCCGCCACCCGGTTCACCGTTCCCTCGGCCAGCCGGTACGACAGGCCCACGACCGCGCAGCGCCCGGCGGACACCTCCTCTGCCAGTACCGGCGAGCGGTGCACCAGCCCGTCGACGGTCCGCCGGATGTGCTCGTCCACGAACTCGTCGACCTCGGTGCACCCCGAGGCGCGCGCCGCGAGCACGCTCGGCATCACGCGTTCCACCACGTCCCCGATGTAACCCGCGGGCGCGGGACCCCCGCGCTCGGTCTCCGAGGCAGCCGTGACGGCGCCGCAGGAGTCGTGCCCGAGCACCACGACGAGCGGTGCGCTCAGCACCTTGACCCCGTATTCGATGCTGCCGAGCGCCTCCGGGCCCGACACGTGGCCGGCCGTGCGCACGACGAAGAGGTCCCCCAGCCCGCGATCGAAGATGATCTCCGCCGCGAGTCGGGAGTCCGAACAGCCGAAGAGCACCGCGAACGGGCGCTGCCGCGGTGCCAGTTCCGAACGGCGGTCGGCGTCCTGGTTGGGGTGCAGGCCGGTGCCCCGGACAAAGCGCTCGTTGCCCTGCAGGAGTGCGGCGTACGCCTCGGCGGGCGAGGACCAACTGAGATCAGGCATACGGGCAACCTACCCGACCCCCTCCCGCCGGAGGCAACGCCGCCTCCGCAGGGTGAGACGGCCCCGCCGAGGCACACCTCGGCGCCCGGGGCGAGCGGGGGAGCGGGCGAGCGGGCCCGGACCGGGCGGTACCGGGCCCCGGGCGCCGGTGGCGCGCGCAACCGACCCGCGCCGGCGCCGGCCGCCGCGCCGTGACACCACCCGCTCGGCCTTGACTCCCCGTCACCGCTACCCGCCTCGGCGCCACCGCGGACGCCGCCCGCTGCCGGCAGGCCCTGCGCGAGAGGACGGGCAGGCTGCGGTCGGCCAGGTGGTTCTCGGCCTCCCGCAGCAGCCGCGACTTCCCGGTCCCGGCCCCGCCCTCCACGAAGACCACGGCTGGACCCTCGCGGAGAGCTTCCAGGAGCCGGCGCAGCTCCTCCTCGCGCCCCACGAAAGCGAACCCCGCTCGATGGTCGGCCCTGCGCCCGCCGGCCGGCAGCTCCGGCATGTGTGCGTGCCGTTCGGCTCGGTCCGTCACGGAACGGGCGTTTCCACGCTGCCCGCCGACCGGTCCCTCGGACCTTCCGCCCGGTCCCGCCGCCGGACCGCGGGCCCCGCCTCAGCCCGGCAGCCGCGACAGCCGCCGCCCGCCCGAACGGGCGACCGCCTTGGCGATCCTCCTGGCGTCGCGGGCCAGTTCGCGGAGCATGCCGCTGATCGGATTGGTGAACCCGGTGAAGAACAGGCCGGGTGCGGTCGGCGGGGTGCGGGCGCCCTGCACCACCGGCCTGCCCCGCTCGTCCAGCACGCCCAGGTGGCCGACCAGTCCCTCCAGGGCCCGGTCGTACCCGGTCGCGGCGACGACGGCGTCCGGCTCGACGCGGCGGCCGTCGACGAGGACGACCTTCCCGCTCTCGAAGGCCTCCACGGCGGGCACCACCTCGACCCGGCCCGTGCGCACCGCGTCGATCAGGCCCACGTCCTGCACCGGGATGGCGCCCTCGGCGACCCGGCTGGCCAGGCCGGTCCCGGGCCGGGGCAGGCCGTACGCCGACAGGTCCGGCACGCTCAGCCGCGCCAGCGGTCTCGCCAGCCGGTCGACGAGCCGGAGCGGCAGCCGCCGCACCAGGATGCCGCTGTACTGGGCGGCCCAGCCCGCGGTGGAGCGCCGCACGATGTGCGGGGCCGTGCGCACCGCCAGCCGCACCCGCGCGGCCCCGCCCTCGACCAGGTCGACGGCGATCTCGGCACCGGTGTTGCCCGCCCCGACGACCAGCACGTCCCGGCCCGCGTACGGCCCGGGGCCGCGGTAGGCGGAGGCGTGCAGGAGCTCCCCGGGGTACGCCTCGCGGCCCGGCCAGTCGGGCATCCGCGGCGTGTGGTTGTGGCCGGTGGCCACGACGACCGCGGCACCGGTCAGTTCGCGGCCTCCGGTGGCGTGCAGCAGCCAGCCCCCGCCGTCGGGGGCCGGGTCGACGCGGGAGACCTCGACGCCTGTGACGATCTCCAGCTCGTGGTGCTCGGCGTACTTCTCCAGGTAGCGCACCACGTCGTCCCGGGCGACCCACCGGCCGAAACGCCGGGGTATCGCCAGTCCGGGCAGGGCGGAGAGACGGCGGGTGGTGTGCAGGCGCAGCCGGTCGTAGTGGTGCCGCCAGGAGGCGCCGACCCGGTCGGACTTCTCCAGGACGACGGCGCGTACACCCTGGCTGCGCAGCGCGTACGCGGCGGCGAGGCCGCCGGGGCCGCCGCCGATCACGTACACGGGTCGGTCTGCGGGGATCGGGGACGCTGTGGAGTCGGACATGTACGCGAGCGTAATCAGGTGATGCATTGATGGGTCTCGGTCAAGACCGGAATCGGTTGCGGATTGATCACGACTGCGGGAGAGACGGGTGGGACTCGTGACGTACGCGCCCTGGTCGTGCCCGCACCGCGGGAGATGTGCCCATCCCGAGGAGATCGAGGAGATCGGGGAGATCGAGAGCGTCGGGGAGATCGAGAGCGTCGGGGGAGCGAGGGGACCGGGTAGATCGAGGGGACCGGGTAGATCGAGGGGAGCGAGCGGACCTGGAGGATCGAGGAGGCGAGGAGGCCGGGGAGGCCCGGGCCGCCCGGGAGGTCCCGGGGGCCGGGAGGTGCGGACCGCCGGGAGGGTGCGGCCCGAGGGGGAGCGGGGGTCCCCGGACGGCGTCCGGGCGCGCGGGCGGGATTGAATGACTGCATGGACCACATACCCCAGCCCTCCGACGCGCCCCGCCCGCCCCTCGCCGAGCCGCACGGGAACGGACTGCGGCTGCGTGCCTGGGAGGCCGCCCGGGACGACCACGCCCGCGACTGGTTGCGCGGGGTGAACGACCCGGAGTTCCGCCACTGGAACACCCCGCTGCAGGACATCACCGACCTGGACGGCGCCCGCGAGTCGCTGCGCGGCAGGGAGCAGGCCGCCGCGGACGGTACGGGTGTCGGCTTCCGCGTCACGGACGAGGAGAGCGGCACGACGCTGGGGCACGTCGGCGTCAACGCGATCAGCCTCACCTTCCGCACCGGTCGCGTCGGCTACTGGGTGCTGCCCGAGGCCCGCGGCCGGGGCGTCGCCGTCCGGGCGCTCGCCCTGGCCGCCCACTGGGCGCTCACCGACCTGGGACTGCACCGCCTGGAACTCGGCCACGCCCTGGGCCACGACGCCTCCTGCCGGATCGCCGAGCGCTGCGGATTCCCCGCCGAGGGGATCATGCGCGGCGCCATGTGGGAGGCGGGGCGCCGGGACGCCTTCCGTGACGTGCACCTGCACGCCCGCCTGGCCACCGACCCCGCGCCGGGAACGCCGTGAGGGAGCAGGCCCCTCAGGGCCAGAGCAGTTCCCTGGCCCACCCGTCGGGCTCCCTGCGGTAGCGCAGCCGGACGTGCCGCCGGCGCTCGTCCCCCTGGAAGAACTCCACCTCCCGAGGCCGCAGCCGGTACAGCGTCCATGACGGGACCTCCGCCTCCGGTTCCCGCCGCGCCCGTTCCCAGGCCGCCTCCGAGGCCCGCGCCAGCTCCGCCACCGAGCCGAGGACGCTGCTCTGCCGCCCGGTCAGTCCGGCGGCCAGGGCGCCCGTGGAGCGGGCGTGCAGATCGGCCTGCGCCGCCTCGGCCGGGGCGGCGGCGACGGGGCCGCGGACCCGCACCTGCCGGGCCTGCGCCGGCCAGTAGAAGCCGAGGGCCGCGTACGGGCGGGCGGTGAGCTGGCGGCCCTTGCGGCTGGTGGAGTGGGTCGCGAAGGACCAGCCGTCGCCGTCGGCGCCGTGCAGCATCACGGTCCGCACGTCGGGCAGCCCCTCCCCGTCCGCCGTCGCCAGGGACATGGTGTGCGGCTCCGGCTGCCCCGCCGCCACCGCCCCGGCGAACCACTCGGTGAACAGGGTGAGCGGTTCCCCGGGCGCGGACTCCGGATCGAACGGCGGCAGGGACGTCACCTCCGGGTCCCACACCCGCAGCGATCGCAGAAGCTCGTGAAGATCCGTTGCCATGCCCCGATTGTCGCGCGGGGACCGGACCGGCCGCGGCGGTCACCCCCGATGCCGCGCGGTGCGGGTCGGGGCGCGGCGGGAGAGCACCGCTCCGGCATCCGCTGCCCGGGGCGGTCACCGGATGCCGCACGGCCGAAAACGGTCCCGAATTTTCTGCGTATGAGCGGCATGGCGACAGAATCCGCCTCATGGACGACATGGACCGACGGATACTTGCCGAGCTCCAGCAGGACGGCCGGCTGACGGTGACCGAGCTGGCCGCGCGGGTGCGGCTGAGCGTCTCGCCCTGCCACCGGCGGCTGCGCGAGCTCGAGCGGTCGGGGGCCATCAGCGGCTACCGGGCCGTGGTGCCGCCGGCGGCGGTGGGCCTGGGTTTCGAGGCGCTGGTCTTCGTGTCGATGCGGCAGGAGGACCGGGACACGGTCGCCGGGTTCGAGCAGGCGCTCACCGAGGTGGAGGAGGTGCTGGAGGCGGAGCGGTTGTTCGGGGAGCCGGACTACCTGCTGCGGGTGGTCGCCGCGGACCTCGCCGCCTACCGGCGGCTGTACGACGAGCGGCTGGCCGCGCTGCCGGGTGTGCAGCGGCTCACCTCCACGCTGGTGATGAAGCGCGTGGTCAGGGACCGGCCGCTGCCCGCCGGGCGGACCGCTGCCGGTCCGGCCGCCGCCGGGGCCTCCTGACGGCGCAGCACCGACTGCTCGCCCTGCGCGCCTTGCGCCGCCCTGCGCCCCTTGTGCCCCCTGCGCCCCCTGCGCTCCCTGCGTACCCGGTGCGTCCGTGCGTCCGGTGCGTCCTGGCGTACGACCGCCGGTTGAACGGCTTCCCGACGCGCGAAAGGCGGCGGTCCACTCGGGTGAACCACCGCCCGTAAGACAGGACTCGGGGCGTCGGCGCCGCCGGAGCCATCGGAGCCATCGGAGCAATCGGAGCCGTCGGGCCCGGTCGTCGTCGCCCGCTCGCCGGAGCGCGCCCGTCCCCCGGCCGTGCCGGCTTCGGGACCGCTGCGACGGCGGCGGCCTGGGCGACCGCCGGGGCTGCGCCGGACCGCCGGCCACCGGCCGGCTCGGCGCGGGCGGCCGCTACTTCGTCGGCTTCCTGCCCGTCACGCCCAGGTGCACCAGCAGCGCCAGGTTCGGCCGCAGCTCGGCCTGCTTGACGCCCTGGATGCCCTTCTGGTGGGAGGCGACCGCCGCGAGCATCGCGACCAGCGAGCCGGCGATCGCCGCGGGGTTCACGTCCGGGTCGACCCTGCCCTTGGCCTGCAGCGCGGCGACGGACTCCGCGAGGGAGCTGTGCACCGAGTTGAGGATCTTCGTACGGATCTTGGAGAAACGTTTATCGCCTTCGGCGGCGCCGAGATCGACCACGCGCAGGATCGCGTCGTTCTTCTTCCAGAAGTCCAGGAACCCGTCGACGAGGTCCTGTGCCGTCTGCCAGCCGGCCTTGCCCACCCAGGACCGTCCCTCGAGCAGTTCGGCCAGCCCGCTGCCGTCCGTGCCGGTCTGCTCCGCGATCTCCAGGACGGCACCCTCGACGTCCGGGAAGTACTGGTAGAACGTCGCGGGCGAGGTGCCTGCCTTCCGGGCGACATCGATGACCTTGACGTCCCGGTAGGGAGAGGAGCTGAGCATGTCACTGAGGCAGTCGAGCAGCTTCTGCCGCGTCTCCTGACCGCGTCGACCGGCCACGCGGCCGTCGACAGTACGTACTTGTCCTGTCATGCCGTCAGCTTACCGACGGGTGATCTGAGCGCGATTCGGCCGACTGCAAATGGGGTGCATGAGGGGTCGGCGGCTGGTGTGCCTGGTCTGCGGCCTGCGTGAGAGCCCGTTACTTTGACGTCATGGCCGAAAACAGCACATCCGGACGCCCCGAGGGCGCCCCCTGCTGGGTGGATGCCCAGCTGCCCGACGTGGCGGCGGGCAAGCGGTTCTACGGCGAGCTCTTCGGGTGGACCTACGAGGACGCGGAGGGCTCCCGGGTGTGGGCCCGGCTCGGCGGGGAGCGGGTGGCGGCCCTCGTGCCCAAGACGGACGGGCGGCTGCCGACCGTGTGGACGGTGTACTTCGCCACCGAGGACGCCGAGGCGGCGGTGCGGCGCATCCGGACGGCCGGCGGCCAGGTCGTGGCGGCTCCGGCCCAGGTCGGCGAGGGACTGGGCAGCGCCGCTCTCGTCGCCGGTCCCGAGGGCGCCGTCTTCGGCCTGTGGCAGCCGGGCAGCCACCCCGGCTTCGGCGACCGCCGCGCCCCGGGCACCTTCGCCTGGGTGCAGCTCTACACCCGCGACACCGGCGCCGCCAACGCCTTCTACGGCGGCCTCTTCCGCGAGGCCCTCTTCGGGCCCGGCGCCGAGCCCCGCTTCGGCCGCTCCCCCGTCTCCGACGTCTTCCCGGCCGAGATGCCGCCGCACTTCCTGGTGCACTTCGCGGTCCGGGACTGCGAGGAGACGCTCGCCGCCGTGCAGCGGCTCGGCGGCCGGGTGCAGGCGGTGCCGTTCGACACGTCGTACGGGAGGGTGGCCGTCGTCACCGACAATCAGGGGGCGTCGTTCGCGGTGCTGGAGCCCTGACCCGGCGCGTCCGGCCGCGGCCCGGGTGGGTTCTGTCCTGACATGACACGAGACATCCCATACCGCCCCGGGTTCGCAACCGGCGGCCCGGCCAGGAAGAATCGGGGTGCGTGCCGCCAGGGCGGTGCGGTGGTGAGACGCTGCACTCCGGCCGCGAGCACGAGCGGCCGGCGCGGCGCGTACGGGGAGGTGGCAGGCAAGTGGTGGATCAGCTGACGCAGCACGATCCGCGCAGGATCGGGCCGTTCGAGGTGCTGGGGCGGCTGGGAGCCGGCGGCATGGGGCTGGTCTTCCTCGCGCGCTCGGCGTCCGGCCGGCGGGTGGCGATCAAGACGGTCCGCACGGAACTGGCCGAGGACCAGCTGTTCCGGGTCCGCTTCACGCGCGAGGTGGAGGCGGCCCGCGCGGTCTCCGGCTTCTACACCGCCGCCGTGGTCGACGCCGACCCGCGCGCCGCGGTGCCCTGGCTGGCCACCGCCTACGTGCCCGCACCCTCCCTCGAGGAGATAGTGAACGAGTGCGGACCGCTGCCGGCGCAGGCCGTGCGCTGGCTGGCGGCGGGCGTGGCGGAAGCCCTCCAGTCCATCCACGGGGCCGGCCTGGTGCACCGGGACCTCAAACCGTCCAACGTCCTCGTGGTGGAGGACGGCCCCCGGGTGATCGACTTCGGTATCGCCTCCGGCGTTTCGAACACGCGTCTGACGATGACGAACGTGGCGGTCGGCACCCCCGCCTACATGTCCCCCGAGCAGGCCAAGGACTCGCGGAGCGTGACCGGGGCCAGCGACGTCTTCTCGCTCGGCTCCACCCTCGTCTTCGCGGCCACCGGCCACCCGCCCTTCCACGGCGCCAACCCCGTCGAGACCGTCTTCATGCTCCTCCGCGAGGGCCCCGACCTGGAAGGACTGCCGGACGAACTGCGCCCGCTGATCGAGTCCTGCATGCAGATGGAGGCCGCCGGCCGCCCCACCCCGGCCGACCTCCAGGCCCGGCTGGCCCCGCACCTCTTCGGCTCCGGCACCGACGACAGCGGCACCGCCTCCGCCTGGCTTCCGGAGAAGGCGGTCGGGCTGATCGAGGGCCGGCGCGGCGGCCGCACCGCCGCCCGGCCCGGACCCGCCGGCCCCCGCGGCCCCGGCCGCCCCGCGGGCCCCGGAGTGCCGCCGCAGCCCCCGCACGCCCCCGCGGTGCCGACGCAGCCGCCCCCGCCGGCCGGCTCCCCGGACACCGGCCCGGTGCGGCTCGCCGGGGCCGCCGTGCCGATCGGGCCCGGCCCCCGCGTCGCCGACGTCCGCGCCGCCGCCGTACGGGCACCCGCGCCCGAGGCCGCCCTCGCCGGCTCCTGGAGCCGCGCCCACTCCGGCGCCAACGGCGCCGACCCCGTCGCACCGAACCCGCCGCCGGCCGCTCCCGAACCGCACACCGGCTGGCGTCCCTGGCGCTTCCGCATGTCGAACGACGTCTGGGGCACCCCGGCCGTCGGCGGCGACCTCGTCTACGTCACCTCCTTCGAGGTGCACGCCCTCGACGTGGCCACCGGCCGCCGCCGCTTCAAGACCCGGGACGTCGCCTGGTCCATGGCGGTCGCCGACGGCCGCATCCACGCCTCCGACGGACCCACCCTCTTCGCCCTCGACGCCCGTGACGGCGCCGACCTGTGGCGCCTGACCACCGACGCCTGGGTGTACTCCCTCCAGGCCGACCGCGGCACCGTCGTCACCGGCACCCGCGGCGGCGGCGTCCAGGCCTGGGAGGCCTCCAGCGGCCGGAAACTGTGGGAGATCACCGGCTGCCAGACGGACTTCGAGTCCCCGGAGGCCGGCCCCGCCCTCCACGAGGGCACCGTCTACGTCTGGCAGGACGCCCGGCTGCGTGCGCTGGACGCCCGGACCGGCGAGGAGCGCTGGAACTACCCCGTCGGCGACGCTGCCTCCTGCGGCGGGGTACCGGTGCGGGTGGCCCCGGCCCCGGACGGCTTCGTGTACGTCTCCGCCGGCACCCGGGCCCTCGCCGTCGACGTGGCCGGCGGCAGGGTCCGCTGGCACTTCGAGGCGCCCGCGGTGTTCCTGTCCCCGCCCGCCTTCGTGCCCGGCCCCGCGGTGACCGGCGGCGGTGTCTACCTCGCCGACCACCTCGGCACGGTCTACGCCCTGGACGCCACCGACGGCCGCGACCGCTGGCGCATCGCCACCGAGTCCCGCGCCTCCCTCGAACCGGTCCTGGTGTCCGCCGGGCACGTGCACGTGGGCAGCGGCCGCGGCCTCTACACGCTCGACGCGGTCACCGGCACTCCCAAGTGGCGCTTCCAGGCGGGCGGCGACATCGTCGGCGCCCCGGCGGTGGCCGACGGCCGGATCCACTTCGGCTCCACGGACCACCTCCTGTACACGCTGAAGGCCGACGACGGCCGGCTGCGCTGGAAGCTCGCCACCGGAGGTGAGATCACCGGCTCGCCGCTGGTGCGGGACGGTGTGGTGTACGCGTGCAGCAAGGACCGCTGCGTCTACGCCCTTGACGCGGAGAAGGGCACGGGCACGGCGCGGACCACCTGACCCGGGCCCTTCCCCCGGCCCGTCCGGGGTCCGCCCGTGCCCCCGCTCGGCGGGGCACTCGTGCGGCGGGTTCCGCGTGCGGCGGGGCCGGGACGCGGCGAGGCGGGTGCACAGCGAGGCGCGGGTGCACGGCGAGGCGGGTGCACGGCGAGGCGCGGGTGCGCGGCGCGGCTGCGGCTGCGGCGGCCGCGGCGGCGATGTGCGGCTGCGGGCGCCGCGGAGACGACGGGGCGCCGGCCTCGACGGGAGGACGGTCGCCGACCGGCGCGCGGAGGGGAGCCCGGTCGACGTCACGGGCGCGACGGGCTCGGGCGCCGGTCCCGCCCCGCGGCAGAACTCGGCCGCGGCGGCTCCCCCCTCGGTGCCGCCGCGGCCGTCCCCCGCCGGAGAAGGTCTACTTGCCGCCGTCCAGGTCCAGCGCGGGCGGGGCGGGCATGTTGGTGTCCATCGTGGTGAGGACGCTGCCGGTCGGCTCGCTCGGCATGTTGGTGTCGAGCGTGGTGACGTCGCCGTCCTTCGGAGGCGCCGGCATGTTGGTGTCCATCGTGGTGATCGTCTCGTCCAACGGCGGGGCGGGCATGTTGGTGTCCAGCGGAACAGCCTCCGCGTCCTGCATCCTGTCGCTCATGATCTGCGTCCCTCCGCGGTGACGACGAGTGTGGAACGCCCGCCCGGAAACTCCCCCGAGGGCCGCCGGACGGGCGTTGCGGAGCTGCACATTAACGCGCGGCGCTCCTCGTCATGCCGCCTGCCCCCCGACGCGACGGCGTGACGGGTAAGAGAATGCCGGACGGAGATAAACGAACGCTGAACGTCCGCCTCCCCCGCGGCAGTCGGGCTCAGCGCACCGTCGCGGGGAAGAGCAGCGCGCGCACCTCGTCGGCCTCCGGGGCGCCGTTCTCCTCGTGCAGGCTGAGCGCCTCCTGCCAGCATGCCCTGGCCCGGTCGAGCTGGCCCAGTGCGGAGAGCGCCCGGCCGAGCAGGGTCAGCACGTTGCCCCGCATCCGGTCCCCGCCGATGCAGCCCAGGGCGAGGGACTGCTCGGCGTGCTGGGCCGACTGCGCGGGGCTCCGGTCGAGGAGGTGCGCCTCGGCGATCCTGAAGTGCGTCGTGCCCTGCCAGAGCCGTTGCCGGTGGTCCGCGAAGATGGTCAGCGCCTCGGAGTACTGGCTGAGCGCCTCCGCGTGCCGGGCGGCCGTGCTCAGCGCCACGCCGAGCGCGTAGTGCCCGTTCGCCAGCCGCATCGTGCTGCCCACCTCGATGTGCACGGCCAGCCCGTGCTGGGCGAACTCGATGGCCTTCAGGGTGTTTCCCATGCCCATGTGGGCGCGGGACAGATTGCCCAGGGCGGTGGCCTCGCACAGCCCGTTCCCGGCGGCCCGGAACCCCTCCAGGGCCTGGTCGAAGAAGACCTTGCCGTCCTGGTACCGGCGCTGGTGGAGCGCGGTCACCCCGCGGTCCTGCGCCGCCCAGGCGAGCGCGGTGAGGTCCCCGGCCCCCGCCGCGCACTCCATGGCCAGCCGCGCCTGCTCCGCGGCCCGCTGGATGCGCCCGGAGACCAGCAGGACGTTGGTGAGCGTCGTGCGGGCCCTGCCCTCCGCGCGCACGTCCCCGGCGGTCCGGGTGGCCTCGCACATCGCGGTGGCGGTGGTCTCGTACTGGCGGGAGTTCGCGCCGGACTCGGCCAGGTCCCTGGCCGCCCACAGCAGGTCGACCGCCCGGCGCAGCCTGCTCGTCGCCGTCGCCTGCCGGACGCAGGCCAGGAGCGGGCCGGCCTCGGTGTAGAGCCAGTCCAGGGCCGCCGAGCCCTCGGTGAAGCGCAGACCGGGATGCTCGGTGGTCTCCAGGTCGTCGACCAGCCGGTCCCCGGGCCGTTCGATGGCGTACACCCCGGCCGCGGTGGCCAGGTAGAAGTCGAGCAGCCGGGAGAGCGCCGCCTCCCGTTCGCTCGGCGGCCACTCGTCCCGCTCCGCGCAGGCCCGCGCGTACAGTCGCACCAGGTCGTGGAAGCGGTACCGGCCCGGTGCCGCGGACTCCAGCAACGACGTGTCGACCAGGGCTTCGAGCAGGTCCTCGGCCTCCTCCTGCGCCAGGTCCAGGACGGCGGCCGCGGCGGCCACCGAGATGTCCGGACCGTCCGCCAGGCCCAGCAGCCGGAACGCCCGTGCCTGGGCGGGCTCCAGCTGGCCGTAGCCCAGTTCGAAGGTCGCCTTGACGGCCAGGTCGCCGGCCTGGAGCTCGTCCAGCCGGCGGCGCTCGTCCGCGAGCTTCGCGGCCAGCACCGACACCGTCCAGGTGCGCCGGGCGGCCAGCCGGGAGGCCGCGATCCGGATGGCCAGCGGCAGGAAGCCGCACGCCGCCACGACGTCCAGGGCGGCCTTGCGCTCACCGGCCACCCGCTCCTCGCCGACGATCTTCGTGAACAGCGACAGCGCCTCGTCCGGGGACATCACGTCCAGGTCGACCAGGTGCGCCCCGGCCAGGCCCACCATCCGCACCCGGGAGGTCACCAGGGCCGCGGAGCCGGCCGCGCCGGGCAGCAGGGGGCGCACCTGTGCCGCGTCCCGCGCGTTGTCCAGCAGCACCAGCACCCGTCTGCCGTCCAGCACGGACCGGTACAGCGCCGCACGCTCCTCCAGGGAGTCGGGGATGGCGGACTCGGCCGTGCCGAGGGCGCGGAGGAAGGACCCCAGGACCGTCTCCGGTTCCGCGGCCCGCGCGCCGGCGCCCTGCAGGTCCACGTACAACTGCCCGTCGGGGAAGGAGGCCCGTGCCCGGTGGGCGACGTGCACGGCCAGGGTGGTCTTGCCGACGCCGCCGATGCCGGCGAGGGCCGACACGGCCATCACGCGGCCCTGCTGTCCGGGCTCGCCGCCGCTTCCCGAGGCCGAGGACAGGATGTCGCTCAGTTCCCGTACGAAACTCGCCCGCCCCGTGAAGTCCGGTACCGAAGCCGGGAGTTGCGCGGGGCGTACCGGTACCGCCGTCGGCTCCGCGTCCGGCGCCGACGGGTCCGCCAGTTCCGGATCGGCCCGCAGGATGCGCTGTTGCAGCTCCCGCAGACCGGGCCGCGGGTCCACGCCCAGCTCCTCGGCGAGCAGCCGCCGGGTGTCCGCGTACACCGCGAGCGCCTCCGCCTGCCGCCCACTGCGGTACAGGGCCAGCATCAACTGCTCGCGCAGCCCCTCCCGGAGCGGGTGCGCCGCGGTAAGCGCGGTCAGTTCGGAGACCGCCCCCGCGTGGCAGCCCAGCTCCAGGTCGAGTTCCAGGCGCGACTCCAGGAGCCTCAGCCGCCACTCCTCCAGCCGGACCCGCTGCGCCTGCGCGTACGGTCCGGGCACCCCCGCCAGGGTCTCCCCGTCCCACAGCGCCAGCGTCCGCCCCAGCGCCTCCCGGGCGCCGTGCAGGTCCCCGGCGTTGCGCGACTTCTCGGCCAGCGCCGCCAGTTCCTGGGCCTCGGCCACGTCCAGCGCCCCGGCTCCCGGGCCGCGGACCGCGTAGCCGCCCGACTCGCTGACCAGGGTCGCGGCGCCGAGCACCTTGCGGAGCCGGGAGGCGTACGTCCGTACCGCGGCCAGCGCCTGCTGCGGCGGCTCCTCGCCCCAGAGGGCGTCGATCAGCTCGGCGGAGGTCGCCGTGCGGCCCTCCCGCAGCAGCAGCGCGGCCAGCAGGGCGCGTTGCTGCGGGGAGCCGGTGCTCAGCGGCTCCCCGCCGCGCCGGGCACGCACCGGGCCGAGCACGCTGAAGCGCAACGCCGCCGACTCCGCCGAGGAGTCGGGGCGCCTCTGCTCCGGCACCCGCGGTACCTCGTCCATCGCCGTCCCCCCAAGGGCCCGCCCTAGACATCCCGAACAACTCCGTCAGTTTGCCTTGTTCTTGGCGGACACGTCAGCCGTGGGAGACGCCGATCACAAGGGAACGGTGCCGTCTGCACAAGGTCCCCACGATGTCCGCCCCTCGTTCGCGCGGTTCCGCAGGCCGCGCCGGCGCCGGAATCGGACCGCTCACCGCCGGGGTGACGGACCGTCGGGAGTGGCGGGGAACGGCCGGGCGTGCCCCTCCGGCCGTGCCGCCCCGGCGCGGCAGGAGGTCGGCGGCGGGACACCCGGCGCGGCGATCACCGGCGCTCGTATGCTCGAAGGATGACGACCTCCGCGGCCTCCGGAACCGGCCCCACCGAGAACTCCCTGCGCCGCGCCCTCAAACGCGCCCGCGACGGGGTCGCCCTCGACGTCTCCGAGGCCGCGGTGCTGCTCCAGGCCCGCGGCGACCACCTGGAGGACCTCGCCGCGTCCGCCGCCCGGGTCCGGGACGCCGGGTTGGAGGCGGCCGGCCGTCCCGGCGTCATCACCTACTCCAAGAGCGTCTTCGTGCCCCTCACCCGGCTGTGCCGGGACACCTGCCACTACTGCACCTTCGTCACCGTGCCCGGGAAGCTGCGCCGGGCCGGGCACGGGATGTTCCTGTCCCCGGACGAGGTCCTCGACATCGCCCGCAAGGGAGCGGCCCTCGGCTGCAAGGAAGCCCTCATCACGCTCGGCGACAAGCCGGAGGAGCGCTGGCCCGAGGCGCGGGAGTGGCTGGACGCGCACGGCTACGACGACACGATCGCCTACGTCCGCGCCGTCTCGGTCCGCATCCTGGAGGAGACGGGCCTGCTGCCCCACCTCAATCCGGGCGTGCTGACCTGGACCGACTTCCAGCGCCTCAAGCCCGTCGCGCCGTCCATGGGCATGATGCTGGAGACCACCGCGACCCGCCTGTGGTCCGAGCCCGGCGGCCCGCACCACGGCTCCCCGGACAAGGAGCCCGCCGTGCGGCTGCGGGTGCTGGAGGACGCGGGCCGCTCCTCCGTCCCCTTCACCTCGGGCCTGCTGATCGGCATCGGCGAGACCCACGAGGAGCGCGCCCAGTCGCTGTTCGCGCTGCGGAAGGTGGCGCGCGCCCACCACGGCATCCAGGAACTGATCATCCAGAACTTCCGGGCCAAGCCGGACACCGCGATGCGCGGCATGCCGGACGCGGAACTGGACGAACTGGTCGCGGCGGTCGCCGTCGCCCGCCACGTCATGGGCCCCGCGGCCTGCCTCCAGGCCCCGCCGAACCTGGTCGACAGCGCCTACGGGCGGCTGATCGGCGCCGGCATCGACGACTGGGGCGGGGTGTCCCCGCTGACCATCGACCACGTCAACCCCGAGCGCCCCTGGCCGCAGATCGAGGAACTGGCGGAACGCTCCCGGGCCGCCGGATTCGCGCTGCGCGAACGGCTGTGCGTGTACCCGGAGTTCGTACGCCGCGGGGAGCCGTGGCTGGACCCGCGGCTGCGCCCGCACGTGGCGGCGCTGGCCGACCCGGAGACGGGACTGGCGCGGGCCGGGGCGATGCCGGAGGGCCTGCCGTGGCAGGAACCGGAGGAGGCGTTCACCGCCTCGGGCCGGACGGACCTGCACGTGTCGGTCGACACCGAGGGCCGCTCCGCCGACCGCCGCGGGGACTTCGACGACGTGTACGGCGACTGGGGCGCCCTGCGGGAGGCCGCCGCACCCGGCATGGTGCCCGAGCGGATCGACACCGACGTGCGCCAGGCGCTGCGCACCGCCGCCGACGACCCGACGCGGCTGACGGACGCCGAGGCGCTGGCGCTGCTGCACGCCGACGGGGCGGCGCTGGACGCGCTGTGCGGGGTGGCGGACGACGTGCGCGCCTCGGCGGTCGGCGACGAGGTGACGTACATCGTCACCCGGAACATCAACTTCACCAACGTCTGCTACACCGGCTGCCGGTTCTGCGCCTTCGCGCAGCGCCGCACCGACGCGGACGCCTACACGCTGTCGCTGGACCAGGTCGCCGACCGGGCGCAGCAGGCGTGGGAGGTGGGCGCGGTGGAGGTGTGCATGCAGGGCGGCATCCATCCGGACCTGCCCGGGACGGCGTACTTCGACATCGCGAAGGCGGTGAAGTCCCGGGTGCCGGGCATGCATGTGCACGCCTTCTCGCCGATGGAGGTGGTCAACGGGGCGTCCCGCACCGGGCTCTCCGTCCGGGAGTGGCTGACGGCGGCCAAGGAGGCCGGCCTGGACACCATCCCGGGCACGGCCGCGGAGATCCTCGACGACGAGGTCCGCTGGGTGCTCACCAAGGGCAAGCTGCCCGCGGCGACCTGGGCCGAGGTGGTCACGACCGCGCACGAGCTGGGCATCCGGTCCAGCTCGACGATGATGTACGGGCACGTGGACCAGCCGCGGCACTGGCTGGGCCATCTGCGCACGCTGGCCGGCATCCAGCAGCGCACCGGCGGCTTCACGGAGTTCGTGACGCTGCCGTTCGTGCACACCAACGCGCCGGTGTACCTGGCCGGAATCGCGCGGCCCGGGCCGACGGTGCGGGACAACCGCGCGGTGACGGCGATGGCGCGGCTGCTGCTGCACCCGTGGATCCCCCACATCCAGACCAGCTGGGTCAAGCTCGGTACCGAGGGCGCCGCACGGATGCTGCGCTCCGGCGCCAACGATCTGGGCGGCACGCTGATGGAGGAGACCATCTCGCGGATGGCGGGTTCCTCCTACGGCTCCTACAAGTCGGTGCGGGACCTGGTGGCGGTGGCGGAGGCGGCGGGCCGCCCGGCGAAGCCGCGCACCACGCTGTACGGGGAGGTGCCCGAGGAGCGGCAGCGTGCGGCGGCCGCCTCGGACGGGCACCTGCCCCGGCTGCTGCCGGTGCTGGACTGACAGGGCACCCGTGGCGGCCCCGCCGCCGGCCCCGACCCACGGACCGACGGCCGCCGACCTGCACCGACCTGCACCGACCTGCACCGACCCGCGCGCGAGGCCGTGCCGGGGCCGTGCCGGGGCCGCGCGCCGGTCCCGGAAGCGCTCCCGGCCGGCGCGGTCCGGTGCCCCGCGCGCCCCGGGCCGGGCGCGGGACGGCACGGCGCGCGGCCCCGTCCGCGGGCCCGGCCGCGGCGGGTCGGGAGGCGGCGGGAACGGGGCCGGGGGAGCGGTCGGCCACCCGGAGCCCGGTACGATGATCCGGCCTCCGGTGCCGTTCCGTACCGGGGTCCGAAGACCGAGGAGATGCTGCCCGTGCCTGCCCGACGGATACCCTCGTGGGCCTGGGTCACCGGCCTGACCGCCGGCGCGGTCGCCGCGGTCACGGCACTGGCGGTGCAGGCGGACCACGGCCCGAGACCCGTCGCCTCGGCACAGTCCCGCCCCGGCGCCACGGCGTCCGCCTCCCCGAGCCCGCGCCCCGCGCCCACCCGGACCGCGGTCGCCTTGCCGGACGGTTCCGGCACCGGCCGCCGCATCGTCTACTCCCTCGGCAGCAAACGGGTCTGGCTGGTCGACGCGAGCGGCGGGCAGCGCCGCACCTTCACCGTGTGGCCCGGTACCGTCAGCCCGAAGGTGGGGACCTACACGGTCGCCGGCCGCCGGGACGCCACCACGGGCACCGACGGCGTCCCGATCGAGCACATCGTCTACTTCACCGCCAGGTCCGGCGTCTACATCGCCTTCTCCGGCGCCCTCGACGGCTCCTCGCCGCCCGCCCCCACCGCCGGGGCGAAGACGGGCGGAATCCGGCTGCACAAGGACGACTCGGCGGCGATGTGGGCGTTCGCCACCAAGGGCACCCGGGTGGCCGTCGTCTCCTGATCAGGGAGAACGCTCCATGGGCGACGGACGGGTACGCCTGCATGTCCCCACCCGGCCGCATCCAGCCACGGGCAGCGTGCTCCCGTGTGAGGTATACGCCGAGGTCAGACGTCCTTGATCTGTACGTGGTCGCCGCACAGTTTCGCCCAGTCGTCGCGATCCGAGGTCAGTACGAGGACGGGCGTCGGGGAGCGCAGCGCCATCGCGGCGACGAGAGCATCGATGGCGTACTTGTGGCCGTGCAGGCCGCCGGCGTCGCTCAGCAGCCGTACCGCGGTGAGGCTGTCCGCCTGAGTGACGTCCTGGACCTGAAGGCGGGAGAGTGTCCAGCGCAGCCGGGCCCCGTCCGTCTTCCCGCAGACGGACTCCACCACCGTCAGGGTCGATACGAGGACGGGCACGCCCACGCGCCGAGTGGCTTCGATGCGGGTGATCATTTGGCGGTCGCTGCGCAACAGCAGCGACAACGCCTGGGAGTCCAGAACCAGGGACCTGGCCGCGGGCTCCTTCATACGGCGCTGGTGTCCGACGCGTAGGGCGCCGGTGCATCACCGAACAACTCACGCTGTGCGGCCTGGATCTCGGCCTCGCTCAGCGGCTCGTGCTCGCCTTCGTAGGCGGCCACGATCTCGGCGAGGCCGTCCATGGCGAGCTGATGCCGGACCGCCGCCGTCACGTACGCGGACACGCCGCGCTTGCCGGTGCGTGTGCGCAGGGCGCCGAGGAGTTCCGAGGGCATCGAGACGGAGACGTTCTCCGTGCCGCCGGGGCGTGGTGACTTCATGGGCCCAGGTGGCCCGGGTACGGCGGTCGAGGACGTTCTTCGGGGGTGTCGGCGGGTGCCGTGTTCCGGTGCGCTCAGCCGCGCCGCTCGTCCACCGGCAGCTGGTTGACGAGCAGTACGATCCCGCAGACCAGGAAGATCCGGGTGGCCGCGGTCAGCCCGTTCCAGTCCTTCGACTGCCACATCGCGAACCACTCGCCGCCGATCGCGATGAACCCGGCACCGAACAGCAGCATCAGCATCAGCAGCCCGTACGTCGACAGGCGGCGGGCCCGGCCGGTGTCCCGCCGCGCCCAGCACCAGGTGCCCGCTATCAGCACCAGCGCGGCCGCCGTCTCCCACACGATGATGGCCACGTAGGCCGCGTTCTGCAGGCCTCTGCCGGTGACGGCCCGCCACATCAGGTCGTCGTCCTTGAACGTGGTGTCCATGGCGAGCACATGCTGCACGAAGGCCTGGTTGGTGCCGAAGTCGGTGATGTTCCCGAAGGCGACCAGGGAGATGTAGAGGGCCACGGTGCCGGTGAGGAGTGCGGCGGCCGATACGACGGTGCGGGGGGAGGTGGTCATGTCGATCATTGTGCGGAGCGCACCGGAGGGCATGGAGGCATTCGGCCAGAATCCGTACCGTCCGGTGCCGCCCCGTCAGCCCCCGACGTAGGCGGCGAGGTGCTCGCCGGTGAGCGTCGTCGGTCGGGCGGCGACCAGCTCGGCCGGGGTGCCCTCGAAGACCACCCGGCCGCCGTCGTGCCCGGCGCCCGGACCGAGGTCGATGATCCAGTCGGCGTGCGCCATGACCGCCTGGTGGTGCTCGATGACGATGACCGACTTCCCGGAGTCGACCAGCCGGTCCAGCAGGCCCAGCAGCTGCTCGACGTCGGCCAGGTGGAGACCGGTCGTCGGCTCGTCCAGGACGTAGACGCCGCCCTTCTCCGCCATGTGCGTCGCCAGCTTCAGCCGCTGCCGCTCACCGCCGGACAGGGTGGTGAGCGGCTGCCCCAGGGTGAGGTAGCCGAGCCCGACCTCCGCCATGCGCGCCAGGATCCGGTGCGCGGCCGGAGTGCGGGCCTCGCCGCCGCCGAAGAACTCCTCGGCCCGGGACACCGGCATCGCGAGCACCTCGCTGATGTCGCGGCCGCCGAACCGGTACTCGAGCACCGAGGCCTGGAACCGCCGGCCCTCGCACTCCTCGCAGGTGGTCGCGACGCCCGCCATCATCGCCAGGTCGGTGTACACGACGCCGGTGCCGTTGCAGGTGGGGCAGGCCCCCTCGGAATTGGCGGAGAACAGCGCCGGTTTGACTCCGTTGGCCTTCGCGAACGCCTTGCGGATCGGGTCCAGCAGACCGGTGTACGTGGCCGGGTTGCTGCGCCGGGAGCCGCGGATCGGGGTCTGGTCGACCGACACCACGCCCTCGTGCGCCGGGACCGACCCGTGGATGAGGGAGCTCTTGCCGGAGCCGGCGACGCCGGTCACCACGGTCAGCACGCCCAGCGGCACGTCGACGTCGACGTCCCGCAGGTTGTGCGTGCCCGCGCCGCGGATCTCCAGGGCGCCGGTGGGCCTGCGCACCGCGTCCTTCAGGGCGGCCCGGTCGTCCAGGTGCCGGCCGGTGAGGGTGCCGGCCGACCGCAACGCGTCGACGCCGCCCTCGAAGCAGACCGTGCCGCCCGCGGTGCCCGCGCCGGGGCCGAGGTCGACGACGTGGTCGGCGATCGCGATGACCTCCGGCTTGTGCTCCACGACCAGCACGGTGTTGCCCTTGTCCCGCAGCCGCAGCAGGAGTTCGTTCATCCGCCGGATGTCGTGCGGGTGCAGACCGGTGGTCGGCTCGTCGAAGACGTACGTGACGTCGGTCAGCGAGGAGCCGAGATGGCGGACCATCTTCACGCGCTGCGCCTCACCGCCGGAGAGGGTGCCCGAGGACCGGTCCAGGGAGAGGTAGCCGAGGCCGATCTCGACGAACGAGTCGAGGGCCTCCCGCAGGGCGCCGAGCAGCGGAGCGACCGACGGCTCGTCCAGCCCGCGCACCCACGCGGCCAGGTCCCGGATCTCCATCGCGCAGGCGTCGGCGATGGAGATGCCCGCGACCTTCGACGCGCGGACCGCCTCGCTGAGCCGGGTGCCGTGGCACGCGGCGCACTCGGTGAAGGTCACCGCCCGGTCCACGAAGGCCCGGATGTGCGGCCGCATCGCCTCCCGGTCCTTGGCGAGGAACGACTTCTCGATCTTCGGGATCAGTCCCTCGTAGGTGAGGTTGACGCCGTTGATCTTCACCTTGGTCGGTGCGCGGTACAGGAAGTCGTGCCGCTCCCGCTCGGTGTACTCGCGGATCGGCTTCTTCGGGTCGAAGAAGCCCGACTCCCTGATCACCCGCACCACCCAGCCGTCGCCGGTGTAGCCGGGAACGGTGAACGGGTCCTCGGCGAGCGACCGGGAGTCGTCGTAGAGCTGGGCGAGGTCGATGTCGGAGACCGAGCCGCGGCCCTCGCAGCGGGTGCACATGCCGCCGGTGCGGCTGAACGTCACCTTCTCGGTCGTCGTCCGCTCCGAACCGCGGTCGACGGTGAGCCCGCCGCTCGCGCTGACCGAGGCGGTGTTGAAGGAGTACGCCCCGGGCGGGCCGACGTGCGGCTCGCCGAGCCGGCTGAACAGGATGCGCAGCAGGGCGTTGGCGTCGGTGGCGGTGCCCACGGTGGAACGCGGGTCTGATCCCATCCTCCGCTGGTCGACGGTGATCGCGGTGGTCAGCCCGTCCAGGACGTCGACCTCGGGCCGGGCGAGCGTGGGCATGAAGCCCTGGACGAAGGCGCTGTACGTCTCGTTGATCAGCCGCTGGGACTCGGCGGCGATCGTGTCGAACACCAGGGAGCTCTTGCCCGAGCCGGAGACACCGGTGAACACCGTCAGCCGCCGCTTCGGGATCTCGATGCTGACGTCCCTGAGATTGTTGGCGCGTGCGCCGTGCACGCGGATCCGGTCGTGGCTGTCGGCGGCGTGCGGCGCGTACGGCTGTGCGGTGGCCCTCGTGGCCTCGGTCATCGGGTCTCCGTAAGTTCTTGGGCGGCCCGGGAGGGCCGGATGCGGCTGATCGGGTCTTGCCCGTCGTGGCTGCCCCGGGTCCCGGCCGGAGGAATCGCCGGTCCCCCTCTCCCGCGCGGGAACCGCTCCTTGAGACCGACACGCTAACCGCGGCGCCGCCCCGCCCGCTTCTCGATTCCCGACCGCTCCGGCACCGCCGACCGCTCGGGGACCGTCGACCGGTCGGGGACCGTCGACCGCTCGGGGACCGTCGACCGGTCGGGGACCGTCGACCGGTCGGGGACCGTCGACCGGTCGGGGACCGTCGACCGGTCGGGGACCGTCGACCGGTCGGGGACCGCCTACCTTGGACCGTCGACCGCTCCGGACCGCAGGACCGGACGCGGAGTCCCGGCGCGGCGGCCGTCGGCCGTCGGCCGTACGGCGGCTCGATCCGGCCCTGAACCGACCGTCTCCGTTCGACTACAGTTCGGGACGTCGTACACATGGACGGCTCTCGGGGGAGGTCGAGGTGGCGGTGACGTCCGGCGCTGTCTGGGGCCGTGCCGAGCAGCAGGACTTCCGCAGCCGGGTGCGGGGGACGCTGCTCGGGGTGGCCGTCGGCGACGCGCTGGGCGCGCCGGTCGACGCGCTGGACGCCGAGGAGATCCGCCGGGCCTGCGGGCCGGAGGGCGTCGTCGACCTGCTCCCGGCGTACGGGCGGCGCGGCGCCGTCACCCACGTCACTCAGCTCACCCTGTTCACCGTGGACGGGCTGATCCGCGCCCAGGTCCGCCGCGACACCGGGGCCTGGCACCCGCCGACCGACCTGCACCGCGCCTACCGGCGCTGGGCGGCCACCCAGCGGGACTGGGGGCCGGACGAGCGGCGCAAGGACGACGGCTGGCTGGCCCGGGAGGAGTGGCTGTACGCCCGCCGCGACCCCTCCCGCCCGCTGCTGCTGGGCCTCGGCGACGACACCATGGGCACGCTCGACGTGCCGAAGAACCCCGGGGCGGCGGGCCCGGAGCCGGCCGCGCGCTCCGCGCCGTTCGGGCTGCTCGTCGGCTGGGAGCCGCAACTCGTGGTGCAGCTCGCCGCGGAGTGCGCCGTCCACACCCACGGCCACCCCACCGCCCACGTCGCGGCGGGCGCGTACGCCGCCGTCGTGCACGGCCTGGCCCGCGGCCGGAGCGTGGACGCCGCGGTGCGGTCGGCACTCGCGCTGCTGGCGGACCGGCCCGGCCACGCGCCCGTCTCGGCCGCCCTCCGACACGCGCTGGGCGCGGTGCGGCAGGGTGCGCCCACCCCGGGCCGGGTGGAGGAACTGGTCGCGGACGGCACCGCCGACGGAGTGCTCGCCGCCTCCGTGTACTGCGCCCTGGTCGCCGAGGACGTGCGGCACGGGTTGCGGCTCGCGGTCCTGCAGTCGGGGCCGTCCGGTGCCGCGGCCGCCCTCACCGGCGGACTCCTCGGCGCCCTGCACGGCGAGACGGCCCTGCCGCCGGCCTGGCTGGCCGAGCTGGAGGGCCGGCCGACGGTCCTGGAACTCGCCGACGACTTCGCCATGGAGATGACCCAGGGCGCCGCCCTGCACGGCCCGTCCGGCGCGTCCCCGGGCTGGCTGGCCCGCTACCCGCGGGCCTGAGCGCCCGCCCGGAGCGCGGACCGCGGTCGGGTACCGGCGCCGGCCGCGGCGGCCCGGGCCGGTCCCGCCGGCGCGGGCCGCCGGCGACCGCCGGGCCCGGGCCTGGCCCTCACGGCTGCTTCAGCTCGTCCGGACAGGGGGTGCCGCGGGGGAGCTGGTAGGGCGACGCCAGCCGGTAGGTGCCCGCCTCCGGAGCCAGCAGCACCGTCCACCGGTCGCCGTCGGCGTCCTCCTCGCTCTTCATCAGGCAGCCGTTGACGTTGTCGTACGTCTTCGGCGCGTCCTCGGCCCGGTGCTTGGAGCGCTCGGTCTCCTGCGGCGGCTTCAGGCTCTTGCCGTCGGCGTCCACGATGCTCAGCCACGGCGAGTACGGGATGCGGACCAGGACGCGGCCCGGCCGGCCCACCTGGATCGTCCACTCGCCCTGCTCGGCCCGCTGCACGACCGCGTGCGGCTCGGCGAGCGGCCGCGGGTCGGTCACCTCGAACAACTGCCAGTTGGCGTCGCCCCACACCTGTCGCAGATACGGCAGCCCGCGCTGCACCAGCTCCCGCTCGCGCTGCCCGCCGTTGCCGTCCGGCTCGTCCTTCGGCAGCACCACGAAGTGCACCGCCCACCGCTGGAGCCACTCGTGGTAGTTCGCCGAGTTCAGCGTGTCGTCGTAGAAGAGGGGGTTGCGCTCCATGTCGGCCTGGCGGTTCCAGCCGCGGGCCAGGTTGACGTACGGCGCGAGCGCGGACGCCTCGCGGTGCGAGCGGGCCGGGACGACCTCCACCCGGCCCTTCTCCGCGCCCGCCCCCTGCAACTCGTTGACCAGCGGGGCCAGCTCGTGCGACCAGGAGGCCGCCGGGGCGGTGTGCACGATGTCGTCGCCCGTCTTGTAGCCGATCCAGACCACGAAGCCGACACTCGCCAGCACGACCGCGTACCACTGCCGCGAGCGCGGCACGGCGAAGGGCAGTGCGGCGATCAGCGCCACACCCGCGAACAGCATCGCGAGCCGGGTGATGTTCGAGCCGATCTGCGAGCTGATCAGCCAGACCAGCAGCACCGAGAGCCCGTACACCGCGGCGGTGATCCGCACGGTGTGCCAGGCGCGCGGCACGACGAGGAAGACGATGGCCGCGTACACCAGCGGCAGGACCGCCGAACCGAACGACATCGGCTGGGTGCCGGAGAACGGGAACAGCCAGGCCGACAGCGCCACCACCGCGGACGGCGCCAGACCGAGCGCCCAGGCGCCCGGGAACCGCTTCTGCAGGAACAGCGAGACCGCGACCAGCCCCAGGAACAGGCCGGCCACCGGCGACGCCAGGGTGGACAGCGCGGCCAGCGGCGCGGCGCACAGGGCCTTCGCCCACCGCTTGTAGCGCCAGCGGTGCGGCCAGCAGAACACCACCGCGACCGCGCCCAGCGCGAACATGGTGCCCAGCCCGAACGTCACCCGCCCGGACAGCGCGTTGCACAGGAAGGCGAACACCCCGGCCAGCGCCGCCCACAGCGGATTGCGCACCGAGCGCCTGCGGACCAGGATCAGGGCCAGCAGCCCCGACGACACCGTCCCGGCGATCACCATGGTCGTACGGACGCCGAGCACCGACATCAGGTACGGCGAGACGACGCTGTACGACACCGGGTGCATGCCGCCGTACCAGGCGAGGTTGTACGCGGAGTCGGGGTGCCGGCCGACGAACTCGGCCCAGGCGTCCTGCGCCGCGAGATCGCCGCCGCCGTTCGCGAGAGTGAAGATCCAGACGATGTGCAGGACGCCGGCGAGCACCGTCACGGACAGCACGGGGTGCCGCCGCAGCCGCTCGCGCAGGGCGAGGGCGGCCGCTCTCGCCCGGTCCGCGGCGTCCCGGACGGCCTTCCCGTCCCGGTCCGGGGTGTAGCCGTCCTCCGCGTGCCCGTCCGTCGTCATGTCCCGGTCCGCCGCGTCACTGCCGTGCGGGATGCCGTGGCGGTCGCCGTGCGGGCCGGCGGCCGGCGGCGGTATTCGCGGTCCGCCGGTACGGCCCGGACCGGTGTCGTCGGACGTGTCGGCTCCGCAGTGGCCACCTGAAGGCACTCCCCGTGTCCTGTCTTCTCTTCTCGGCCGTGCCCCGCCCCGCCGGCTTCGACCTGTCCCGTTTCGTGACGCTAGCACGCACCCCGCGGCGCGCGGCGGCCGAGCGTCCGCTTCCCCGGCCGCCCCGCCACCGGGCGGCCGGAGCCGCCGCGCCCGGCCCGCCTCTCAGCCGATCCGGGTCAGTTTGTCCGTGAAGCCGGGCTCGACCAGGTCCTTCTGCAGGGCGACCGGCACCTGCACCGCACCGCTGGTGCCGCCGTCGCCCACGGTGAGCGTGCCGACCGAGGTGCCCGCCGGGGCGGAGTGCGGCAGCTCCTTCGGGACGAAGGACAGCTTCACCCTCAGTCCCGTCCAGCCGACCGCCGTGACGTCCTTCGTGGCGACCACCGGGGTGCGTCCGCCGAGGCCGTCGTCCACGTACCCGACGATGTCGCCGCGCTTGAGGATCGTCGCCGACTGCAGCGCGTCCTGCGCGGCCCGGATCAGCTTGTCGCCGCCGTCCAGGGCGGCGCTGAGGATGGTGTTCCCCGGGCCCCCGGCCGGCTGGCGCACCACCGCGCCGATGATGGTCCGTGTCTCGCCGCCCACGTCCTTCGTCGCCGCGAACACCAGGTTGCCCAGCGCCGAGGTGGTGGTGCCGGTCTTGATGCCGACGACGTGGTTCCGGCCGACCAGGCGGTTCCAGTTGGAGTGGTTGACACCCCGGTAGTCGTCGTACGACATCATCCTGGCGACCTGGGCGAAGGCCGGCTTCTTCATCGCCTCCTTGGCCAGCTTGACCTGGTCCACCGCGGTGCTGATCGTGGTGTTGTTCAGCCCCGAGGGGTCGGTGTAGGTGGTGTTCGTCATCCCGAGGTCCGCCGCGGCGGCGTTCATCTTCGCCACGAACGCCTTCTCCGACCCCGCGTCCCAGCGCGCGAGCAGCCGCGCCACGTTGTTCGCGGATGCGATCAGGAGGGCCTCCAGCGCCTCGCGCTCGCTGATCGAGTCGCCCGCGACCACGTCGACGGTGGACTCCCGGCCGGCGTCCGCCTGGTCCTCCGCGGTCTGGTCGATCTTGATCATCGGGCCGTCGGCGCCGGAGGCGAGCGGGTGGTCGCGAAGGATCAGGTACGAGGTCATCACCTTGGCCACGCTCGCGATCGGCACGGGCTTCTGGTCGCCCGAGGAGCCGAACGAGCCGATGCCCTGCACGTCGAGCGCCGCCTGTCCGTGCGCGGGCCACGGGATGTCGACCGCGCCGCCGTCGAAGGTGTAGCTCGACCGGGCGGTGAGGTCGAGGGTGGGCTGCGGCAGCGGGCGCAGCGACTGCGCGACCGCGAAGGCGATCACCAGCAGCAGCACCAGCGGCGTCCAGATCTTGATCCGGCGCATCGCCGTGCGCAGCGGCGTCTGCGGGGGCGGCGGGGTGTTCGTCAGCTCCGCCAGCAGGTCCAACGGGGGCTTCGGCGGCAGCGGCTGCTGCGTGGTGCGTTCCGGGCCGACCCGGCGGAAGGCGGCGGTGGCGTCCCCGGGGGCACCCGCCGTCCCGCGGTCGGCGGGCTCGTCGAGGGGCCGGAGTGCGACGAACTTGCTGGTGCGTTCGCTCTCGGGGGCGGGAGCCGGGGCGGGAGCCGGGGCGGGAGCCGGGGCGGGGGTGCGGTCGGGGGTGCGGCCGGGGGCGTCCGCGGGAGCGGAATCGGAGGTCCGCTGCGACCCGGGAACCTTGAGCGTGGTGGTCGGCCGGTCGACCGCAGGTTCGGTCGGGCGGCGGGGGCCCAGCTTCAGCATGGTGGTCGGCTGGTCGACACCGTCGCCGGTGCCGCCGGCGCCCTTCCCGCCCGCGTCCTTCCCCGCGGCGCCCTTCCCGGCGGCGGGGCCGTCCTCGCCGCCGCCGGTGCCCGGACCGGTCCCGGGTTCCGTGCGGCGCGGACCCCGGTCCCCGCGGCCGGCGTCGCTCGTCGCGCTGTCCCGGGCGGGTGCCGAGCCCCGGGCGCCGGTGCGCGGCGCCGGGGCGTCCGCGGATGCGCCCTTGGCGGGCTCCGCGGCGTCCGCGGCGGTCCGTGCCTCCCCCGCGGCGTCCGCGGCGGAGCGGGGGGCGTCCTCGGCGTCGTCGCCGGGGTCGGCGTCCGCGTCCGGGGCGGGCTCTCCGGCGGTGCCGGTCCGCTCCTCCGTCCCGCGCTCCGCGGCGTCGGATGCCGCGTCCTTGCCGGCGCCGGCGGTGCCATCGCCGGCCGAGGCCACCCACGCGGCCACGGCGGCCCGCAGGCGTGCGTCGCCCTCCGAGTCCCGGCGCCCGGTGCCCCGGGCGCCGGACGCCCCGTCGGAGCCGTCCTGGCCCCCGCCCTCCCCGGAGCCGGTGCCCTTCCCGGAGCCGCCCGGGCCGCCCCCTTCCTCGGCGTCTCCGGAGCCGGAGGCGTCCTCGGCCTCTCCGGGGCCGTCAGGGCCCTCGGTGTCCGCCGCGTCCGCGGCATCCGCGGCATCCGCGGCATCCGCGGCACCCTCCGGGGCCGTCACGCCCTCGGAGCCCTCCGCGGGCCGGTCGGCGTCCGCCGAGCGGGCGTTCGCGGGGCCCGGCCGCCGGGGCAGGGCGCCCGGAGCGCCCGCAGCGTCCCCTGTGTCCTCCGCGTCCTCGGCTCCGGGTGAGCCACCGGGCTCGGCCGGAGCGTCTCCCTCGGCGGACTCACCGGATTCACCGGACTCGCCGGACTCGCCGGATTCACTGGACTCGCCGGATTCACCGGACTCGGCCGTCCCGGCGTCCGCGGTGGCCCGTTCGTCCCGCGGGCCGTCACCGGACCTGCCGAGCACGGACAGCATCCGGGTGGGCTCGTCCCCGCCGCCGGTGGCGGAGGGAGCGGCCGAAGCCGGCTCGCGGGACACCGCGAGCCGCGGGTCGAGAGACGCGCGCCGCTCCTCCCCCCGTGACTCGGGAACCGCTGGGGCGCTCCCCGGCGTCGGTTCTGCCGACGACTCGCGCTGCTTCGAACTGTCGGGGGACTCGCCCGCCACCGATGCCTCCTCCATGCGCCGCACGCCCTCCGCGCGCTTCCCAACGTGAATCGCCGCCCGGACCACCGCCCCATGGCACTGTCCGAACCATGTAACAGTGTCCTGTGTGGGAGCTCGACCGATGCGGTAGACGAGAACGACATACCTACTGGTTCCCTTACAAACAGGTCACGCACCCTCGACAGACCAATGTGAGAGGGGTCACCCTGTCATTCATCCACGCGGGGAGGCATGGATGGGCAGGAGCCGCAGAACACTTCCGGAGGAGCTTCTGCTGCTGGCATTGGACCCGACCACGGGTACCACTGCACAGCCGCAGTCGCTCGACCTCGGTCTGGCCGGAGCGCAGCTGGTCGAGCTTGCACTGGCCGGGCGGATAGCCCCAGACGGGGATCGTATCGCCGTGGTCGTGCCACGGCCGACTGGAGATCCGACTTTGGACTGTGCGTTGGAGTTGCTGCGAAGGCGCGGCGCTCCGGTACGCGCTGTGAACTGGATCGGCGGGCCGCGACTGGGCCTGCGTCAGACCTACCTCTCGCATCTCGAGCGGTGCGGCATGGTGCATGCCGTCGCCGGCCAGATGTGCGGAGTGCTGCCGACGACCCGGTACCAGGCGACGGACAACGCCATCAGCCGGGAGATCAGGGCCCGGCTGGACTCGGCGATCCGCACCGGCGTGCCGCCGGATCCGCGGACAGCGGCGCTGGCGGCCCTGGCGCACGCGGTCGGTCTGGGCAAGCACCTGTACCCGGGGAACGAGGGGCGCTCGTCCCGGTCCCGGCTCAGGGACCTGATCCGGCACGACCCGATGGGCGGACTCGTGGCGCACGCCGTGATGGACGTCCAGAACGGTGTCGCGGCCCAGCCGCGCCGCGGCTCGGCTCCGGCCGGGCGGCCGGCCGGAGCGGGCTCGAGGCCGGTGTCGGAGCCGGCCCGCGGGGTGCCGTCGCAGCCGCGCCACGGTGCGATGGCGCGTGTGGTGGCCCACTGACCCACCGCTGACCCCGGGCCCGCCGTCTCGACCGCGCACCGCACCACGCGCACCGCACCACGCGCACCGCACCACGCGCACCGCACCACGCGCACTGCGCACTGCACCACGTACCGTGCGTCGCAGCACGGACAGGACCCGTTCGGGAGCCGCCGCGGCCCGCTCGGGGCGGCACGACCGTACGCCGTCAGGCAACGGCCGCGCCGCCCCGAGCGGTCGCATGTCCGGGGAAGGCCCCTCGGGCGGGGTCCGCCGCGGAGGTCCGCGGGGCGGGAACCGCACCGCCGGCCCCGGGAACCGCACCGCCCGACCCCGGGTGACGCTTCGTCCGGTCCCGGTGTGACGCGCCGTCCGGCCTGCCGCGGCGCCCGTGCCGCCCGGCGCGTTGTCGCCGTGCGTGGGAACAGTTGACCGACGGCCGCATATCCACGGTTCGCCAGCGGTAGGAAGCACCTTGGTGGCAGTCTGCTCAGCAGCAGATACGTAAAGTTGCAGGCAACCAGGCAGCAGCCGGAGGTGCACGTCCCGTGGCGTCCAATGTCAATCCCACCGTCAGGAGACGCCGGCTCGGCCAGGAGCTGCGCAGGCTCCGCGAGCTCAAGGGCATGACGGCGGAGGAGGTGGCGGAGCGGCTGCTGGTGTCGCAGTCGAAGATCAGCCGCCTGGAGAACGGGCGCCGCAGCATCAGCCAGCGCGACGTCCGCGACCTGTGCAGCGTCTACGAGGTCGAGGACCACCGGATCGTGGACTCGCTGATGCAGATGGCCAAGGACTCCCGCCAGCAGGGCTGGTGGCACTCGTTCGGCGACATCCCGTACAGCGTCTACATCGGACTGGAGACGGACGCGGCGAGTCTGCGGGTGTACGACCCCCAGGTGGTGCCGGGTCTGCTCCAGACCCGGCAGTACGCGGAGGCGCTGATCGCGGGTGCGCTGCCGGAGACGGCGCCGGCCGACGTCGAGAAGCGCGTCCAGGTGCGGATGCGCCGGCAGGAACGAATCACCGCCCCGGAGAACCCGCTGCGGCTGTGGACGGTGCTGGACGAGGCGGCGCTGCGCCGGGTGGTCGGCACCAAGGCCCTGATGCGCGAGCAACTGGAGCACCTGGTCGAGCAGTCGCAGCTGCCGCATGTCACGGTGCAGGTCATCCCGTTCGACATGGGCGCCCACCCCGGCCTCAACGGCCAGTACGCCATCCTGGAGTTCCCGGACGCGGCCGATTCCAGCGTCGTCTACATCGAGGGCGTCACCAGCGACCTTTACCTGGAGAAGGCGAACGACGTCCAGAAGTACAGCGTGATGTACGAGCATCTGCGGGCGCAGGCGCTGAACGTCGAGCAGTCGCGCCAGTTCATCGCCGACATCGCCAAGGAGTACGCCCGCTGAGGGTCCCGCCGGGGCCGTGCGGGACACGTGTGGCCTCCCTGGCCCCGCCCGTCCCCTTGCTCCATCCGGTCCCCGGGTTTCCCTCGGTTCCCCGGCACCCCTTGGGCAAGAAGGGGCGCACGGTACACCCTTGCCTAGCCGGAACGGAAGTCTCCAATGGAATATGCCATCTAACGAGTGAATAGTCGCTTCGTAAGCCGATGTTGGCGAGTAGCGTCGATCAGGCCATCGAGCAACAGGGTTGGCGCAAACCGAGCAAGTCGACACCAGGCAACACGGAGCAGAAATGGCAATTCGTCAGGGCATCACGGACACCTGGACCAAGTCCTCGTACTCCACAGGCAACGGCGCCTGCGTGGAGGTCAAGTCCCCGGTCGTCGCGGCCATGGCCGTGCGCGACTCGAAGGTCCCCGAGGGGCCCGTCCTGTCCTTCCCGGCGGGAGCGTGGCAGGCCTTCGTCTCCTCCGTCAGGGCGTAGGGAGGGCTTTCTGAGACCTGTCCGACTCTCCGTCCGGAACGACAACCGCACACACACCACGGGAAGAGCCCTCTCGACCAGTCCGCCGTCCTAGCCGAGGGGGCTCGGCCGTGCCCGCCGGGTCCGGCGGGCACGCGGACTCAGCCGATCGCCCGCTCGATCGCCGCGACCACCTCGGCCGCCTCCGGCTCGGTCTGCGGGGAGAACCGCGCCGCGACCCGGCCGTCCCGGCCGATCAGGAACTTCTCGAAGTTCCAGCGGATGTCGCCGCTGTGCCCCTCCGCGTCGGCGGAACCCGTCAGCCGCTCGTAGAGCGGGTGCCGGCCCTCCCCGTTGACCTCCACCTTCTCGGTCAGCGGGAAGGACACGCCGTACGTCGCCGAGCAGAACGCGGCGATCTCCTCGGCACTGCCCGGCTCCTGCCCGAGGAACTGGTTGCAGGGCACTCCGAGCACCGTGAAACCGCGCTCCGCGAACCGCTCCTGCAACCGCTCCAGACCGGCGTACTGCGGAGTCAGACCGCACCGCGAGGCCACGTTCACGACGAGCACCGGCCGGCCCGCGTACTGCTTCAGCTCGGCGGGGCCGCCGGTCAGGGCCCCGATCTCCACGTCCAGGGGGAAGGAATCGTCCGTAGTCGTCATGCGCGGATGCTAACTCCGCCGCCGGGTGCCGGTCCGGAGGAGGTGGGCTGTCAGCGGCGGAGGATGCCGAGCGCGGTGGCGGCGGCGACGGCGGAGGTGCGCGAGTCGACCCCGAGCTTCGCGTACACGCGGGCCAGATGTGACTTGACGGTCCCCCCGGTCAGGTGCAGGCGCTCGCCGACGGCCTGGTTGGAAAGCCCCTGCGCGACCAGGGCGAGCACCTCGGTCTCCCGGGGGGTCAGGGCGGTGCCCGGGGTGCGCAGCCGGTTCATGAGCCGCTCGGCGACCGCGGGGGCCAGCGTGGTGCGGCCGGCGGCGGCGGTCCGCACCGCGGCGGCGAGTTCCTCCGGCGGAGCGTCCTTGAGGAGGTAGCCGGTGGCGCCGGCCTCGATGGCGGGCAGCGTGTCGGCGTCCGAGTCGTAGGTGGTGACGATCAGCACCCGCGGGGCGTCCGGCCGGGCGGTGATCCGGGCGGTGGCCTCGGCGCCGCCCATTCCCGCGCCGAACTGCAGGTCCATGAGGACGACGTCGACGTCGCCGCCGGCGGCGCGGGCGACGGCCTCCTCGGCGGTGGCGGCCTCGGCGACCACGGTGAGGCCGGGTTCGGTCTCCAGCACGGCGCGCAACCCGGCCCGTACGACGGGATGGTCGTCGGCCAGCAGCAGGCGGATCGGGGCGTCGGTCACGGGCGGGCCTCGGGAGGGGTCTCGGCGGGCGGGGGCAGGGGCAGCCGGGCGGTCAGGGCGGTGCCCCGGCCCGGCGCGGACTCGACGGTCAGGCTGCCGCCGAGGGAGTCGGCACGGGAGCGCATGGCGGCCAGCCCGAAGCCGCCGTCCGCGGGGGCGGAACCGGACAGCCGGTCGGTGTCGAAACCGGCGCCGTCGTCGTCGGCGGCGAGGGTGACGTGGTCGCCGGCGTAGCCGAGCGTCAGGTGGGCGGTGGTGGCACCGGCGTGCCGCACGGTGTTGGCGAGCGCCGACTGGGCGATCCGCAGCAGGGCGACGTCGTACGCGGTCGGCAGCGGCACCGGGGTACCGCTGAGGTGGAAGTGCGCGGTGAGGCGGTGGCGGGCACCGGTGGTGGCGCACAGGCGCTCCAGGGCACCGGCCAGGGTGGTGCCCTCCAGGGCGGGCGGGGTGAGCGCGGCGACGAAGCGGCGGGCCTCGGCGAGGTTGTCCACGGCGGCCCGGCGGGCCTGCACGACATGGCGCTCGGCGTCTTCCGGGCGGGCGGGCAGCGCGCGCTCGGCGGCCCGCAGCAGCAACTGGATGCTGGTCAGCCCCTGGGCCAGGGTGTCGTGGATCTCGCGGGCCAGGCGCTCCCGTTCGGCCAGGACGCCGGCGGTGTGCTGGGCGGCGGCGAGGTCGGCGCGGGTGGCGGTGAGCTCCTCGATCAGCCGGCGGCGGTGCTCGCTCTCCCGGTAGAGCGCCTGGTAGCCCCACACCACGGCGACGGCCACGGCGGCGCCCAGCGCGGGGCCGATCGCCATCGCGGGGCTGAAGGCGTCCTGGTGGGCGGCGAAACCGGCGGCCGCCGCGGCCGCGGTGGCCGCCACCGCGGCGAGCCCCGCACGCCGTCCGAGCAGGTGCAGCTGCAGGAAGTAGAGCGGGAAGGCGACCCACACGGCGTCCGCCGTCAGCGCCAGCAGCGCCAGCCAGACCGCGCCCACGGCGGCCGACCACAGTGCGGCGGTCCGCCGCGAGCGGCGGACGCGGAGCACCAGCGGCCCGGCCGCGTAGACCACCCCGCACAGCAGCGCCACGGCTGCGACCGCCCCGGCGTGCGGCAGGCCGTCCGCGGCGGCGCGGCCGGCGGCCAGCCCGAGCAGGCCGACGACCAGCAGGTGCAGGCACCAGGTGAGCGCGCGGGCGACCGGGGCCGGGGCGGCCGGGACGGGGGTGGAAGAGGTGCTGTTCACGATCCTGCCAGGCTACGGGGGCCCAGCGGATCGGGCCTCTGCCGAAAGGTACAACCGGTGCTCCCCCCTCCGGCCCGCGAAGTGCCGTCCTGCGCCGGATGCCCGCGAGGCACGTCCGCGGCGAGGCTGGCCCCCTGCCACCACCACCGGAGAGGACGGGACCGAGGCCGTGTTCGTCGCCTGGAGAGACCTGAGGTTCGCCAAGGGGCGGTTCGCCCTGATGGGGACCGTCATCGTACTGATCACCCTGCTGGTCGGGCTGCTGTCCGGGCTGACCGCGGGGCTGGGACGGCAGAACACCTCGGCGATCACGTCGCTGCCCGCCGACCGGATCGCCTTCGGCGCCCCCGGCCCCGGGCAGGGCCTGTCGTACGCCGACTCCACCGTCACCGAGGAGCAGTGGCGGCGCTGGGCACGGACGCCCGGCGTCGGCGGGGCGGAACCCCTCGGCATCACCCTGACCCGCGCCGCGGCGGGCGACCGCAGCGCCGGGGTCAGCGTCTTCGGGGTGCGGCCCGGTTCGCCGCTCGCGCCGGACAGCGCCCGGCTCGGCGACCGGAGCGCGGTGCTGTCCGCCGCGGCCGCCGACGCCCTGGGCCTCACCGCCGGTGACGCCGTCACCCTCGCCGGGCTGCGGCTGACGGTCGCCGCCGTCCGCGGCGACGCCCACTTCAGCCACACCCCGGTCGTCTGGACCGACCTCGACGTCTGGCAGCGCACCGCACCGCCCGTCGGCGGCGGGCGGCCGTTCGCCACCGTGATCGCGCTGACCACCGGGTCCGGCACCGATGTCGGCGCCGCCGACCGCGCCGCCGGGACCAGGACCGTCACCCGGAGCGGCTCGCTGTCCGCGATCGGCTCCTACACCTCGGAGAACGGCTCCCTGCAACTCATACGCGGCTTCCTGTTCGCGATATCGGCCCTGGTCATCGGCGCGTTCTTCACCGTGTGGACGATCCAGCGCAGCGGCGACATAGCGGTGCTGAAGGCGCTCGGCGCGTCCACCGCCGGGCTGCTCGGCGACGCCCTCGGCCAGGCCCTCGTACTGCTCGTCGCGGGCACCCTGCTCGGTACCGCACTCGCCGCCGCGGCCGGCGCCGCCGTCTCCGGTTCCGCCGTGCCCTTCGTCCTGGAGCCCGCCACGGTGCTGGTGCCGGCGGCGGTCACGGTCCTGCTCGGCGCGCTCGGGGCCGCGCTGTCCGTCCGCCGCATCACCGCCGTAGACCCGCTGACCGCGCTGGGGAGCGTCCGATGAGCCTGCACCTGACCGACGTCACCCTCACCTATCCGGACGGCGACACGCGGCTGACCGCGCTGGACCGGGTCAGCCTGCACGTGCCCCGGGGCAACGTGACCGCCGTCGTCGGCCCCTCCGGCTCCGGCAAGTCGAGCCTCCTCGCCGTCGCCGCCACCCTCGTCACCCCGGACGCGGGCACCGTCACCGTCGACGGGGCCGACACCGCCGGCCTGAGCCGCGCAGAGCTGGCCGAGCTGCGCCGGCACCGTATCGGCATCGTCTTCCAGCAGCCCCACCTGCTGCCCTCCCTCACCGCCGCGGAGCAGCTCCAGGTGATGGCGCGGATCGACGGCCGCTCCCCGCGCAGGGTGCGCGGCCGGTCCCTGGAACTGCTGGACGCCGTCGGCCTCGGCGAGCAGGCGCACCGCCGTCCGCACCAGCTCTCCGGCGGCCAGCGCCAGCGCGTCGGCCTCGCCCGGGCCCTGATGAACGACCCCACCGTCCTGCTGGTCGACGAACCCACCAGCGCCCTGGACCACGCCCGCGGCGCCGCCGTCGTGGACCTGATCACCCGTCTCACCCACGAGCGGGCCACCGCCACGGTCCTGGTCACCCACGACCGCACCCATCTCGGCGCCGCCGACCGGGTCGCGGAGGTCCGCGACGGGCGCCTCCGCCTCCTGCCCCCTGCCTGACGGCTCCTGCCGCCCGCCTGGCGTCTCCTGCCTGGCGCCTCCTGCCCGGCGGCGGGGCCGGCCGGGCGGCAGGAAGCGGGCCCGCCCCACGACGGCGCGGGCGGCCACCGCCCCCCGGCGCGCGTCACGACCGGTCGCCCTCGCCGGGGCGACCGGCGGGGGCGAGCGGCGTCGCTCCTCTGAGCGCGGGGTGGCGGGAGGGTCGCGCAGCGACCCGGCGCCCCGTCGTGCGTCGCCGCCCCGTCGTGCGTCGCCGCCCCGTCGTGCGTCGCCGCCCCGTCGTGCGTCGCCGCCCCGTCGTGCGTCGCCGCCCCGTCGTGCGACGCCGCCCCGCGACCGGCCTCGGGGACGGCCCGTTCGGAGCCGGCGCCTGCCGCGGGGCTCAGCTCCGCCACAGGGGCGGGCGGACCTGCTGGTCCTCGGACAAGGCGCAGCGGACGCCGTTGACTGCTTCGTGCCCGGCGATGTCCCAGCCGACCACACCGGGGCCGGTCCGGCTCAGCTCGACGACCCGCTCCCGCCGGGGCCCCGTCCCCGTGTCCACCGAGCAGTCCAGGACGGGCGCCCACGCATGCCCGTTGAGGCAGGAACCCAGCGCCACGAGCGGGAGAACAGCGGCGACGAGCAGGCTGAGCACGAGCGACGCGGTGCCCACCGGACCGCGCGGGCCGTCCCCGCTGCGCTGGTCGGCGACCACCCGCCCCACCCGCAGGCCGTACGCGATCAGCGCGGTGGCGACGCCCCAGCCCCACCCGTGCAGAGCCCCGACGAGGACACCGAAGGCCAGCGGAGCGGTCAGGGCCAGGGCGATCCCGCGGGCCAGGGCGTGTGCGCCGGCCGGCGGCGCCCCGCGGAAGCGGAGGGGGACCAGCCGGCAGACGACGATCGCCAGCACCGAGGCGAGCAGCGCGTCGGTCAGCACCATGCCGCTCAGCGCGTCGGTCCAGTTCTTGACCCCCGCGGTCAGGAACACCTCGCCGGCCGCCGCGCTGCTGCCGAGGGTCCAGGCGACCTTCAGCACCGGGAAGGCCAGCACCACGGCCCCGATCACGGCGCGGCTCGCCTGCCGCTCCCGGTCGTCGTCGAGGCGCGCGGTAGAGGTGAGGTCGGAGCCGGTCGTCACGCCGGTACTGTTCCTGCCCCCACGGCACCGAACCCGGGACCGCGCCCTCTTCCACCCGGTTGCCGGAACCGCGGACGTCCCCCGCCCGCTCACCTAACATGCCGTCATGCCCGAGCAGACAGCAGTGCAACGCATCAGCGCCGCCCTGTTCACCGCGCCGCGCCCGGTGTCCGAAGCGGTGGGCGTTCTGCCCGGCGCCGCGGGACTGTACGCCTGGTGGGCACCACCGGACACGCTGCCCTCGCTGCCCGGGCCCGCGAACCCCGCCGACGGCGCACGACGTCTGCTCTACCTGGGCAAGGCCACCCGGCTGAGGAGCCGGATCACCTCGAACCACCTGAGGAGATCCGGAAGTTCGACGCTGCGCCGGACCCTGGCCGGACTCCTCATGCCCACCCGGGAGTACCGGACCATGTGGACCGACCGGGTGGTCCTCGTCCCCGAGGACGAGGAGCGGCTCACCGCCTGGATGCACGCCCACCTCGCCCTCACCTGGGTCGAGCACCCCGACCCGCTGCCATGGGAAGGCGAGTTGGTGGCGCGGTGGGAACCGCCGCTGAACATCCTCGGCGCCGCACCGGGCGCCGCCCTCGACGCGGTCCGGGCGGCCCGTGCCCGCTACCGGGACAGCGCGGGCCCCCGGCCTCCGGCTCCGCCGCCTGCGACGCGGGCATCCCGGGGAACGCACGACGCCACGGGAAGGCCATGACGGGAAGTCGGCCCGACCGGCACGAGGAGGGCGCGGTCCCCTTCACGTCGCGGCTCACCTGGGCCCTGCCCGCGGGCGGTACGGCGGTCTGGGAGTCGCGTCCGGCGCGCAAGCGCGGAACGCTGACCGTGCGCGCCGAGGGCGCTGCCGAGGGGCGCCCGCGCACCGCGGACACCGTGTCACTCGTTCGGCTGGCCAGGCTGAACGGTGTCGCGGCCGCCTCGTTCTGCCTCGGCGGGCTCCTGTTCGCGCTCGGCGCCGGCCTCGCCCAGTACGGCACGGCCGGTCCCATCGCCGTCGCCTCCGTCTACTGCACGGGCGGCGTGTTCTTCACCGCCGGCGCCTACGCCTCCCTGCTGCAGGCGACCAACACTCCGCGCCGGGCCGACCACGGTGCGCTGCTCACCTCCGACTGGAAGTGGTGGAGCTACGAACCCGACCGCATCGACTGGACGAGCACCTTCGTCCTGTTCTCCGGAACGCTCGTGTTCGGCGTCAACCTCCTCGACTCGTTCATCCAGGGGCTCACCGTCGAGCAGATCAACCGGCTGATCTGGACCCCGGACCTGATGGGATGCGTCCTGTTCCTGATCTCCGGCCACCTCGCCTTCGGCGAGATCTGCCACGGCTGGCCCCGCCCGCGGCCGTGCCTGCGGGCGCGGAGCCTCGGCTGGTGGATCGTCGCGGTCAACCAGTTCGGCTCCTGGCTCTTCCTGGTCTCCGCGCTGGCCGCGTTCACCAGCCCGGAGACCGGCAACCAGCTCGACGCCGACATCGCCAACTGGGGGACCCTGGCCGGGGCGCTGTGCTTCACGGCCGGCGGAGCCCTCCAGTACTTCGAGCGCCCCGAGTCGGCCGGGGAGGGGTGAACCGCCGCGCTCCGTAGCGCAGTCCGGCCCGCGGGTGGACGATCCTGGACGGCGTGTGGGCGCTCTCCTCGCAGGGCCCACACCGCCACCGGACGGGTACGCTTCCCTCCGGAGGCGGGGGATGTTCGACGCGGTGGTGTTCGGCTCGGTCGCTGTGCTCTGCACGGTCTTCGGCACGTGGTTGGTCCGGCGGCAACGCCGCCGACGTGCCGACACCCTCGCGGGATGGGGCACCCTGGCCTTCGGCGCCGGGCAGTTCTTCCGCGCCGCCGCCGCTCCGGCCGGAGACCGTCAGCCCCTCGACTTCGTCCTCACCGTCTGTTTCGCGGTCCTCAGCGTGACCGGTTTCGTCCTGGTGGCCCGCAGCAAGGGCGGATCCCGGTACGGCGGTTACGGTCCCCGGTACGGGTACGGTCCCCGGGGCGGTCGCGGGTCCCGGTACGGTCGCGGCCGCCGGAGGCGCCGGAAGCTGCCGCCGATCCGCCCCTGAGGGGATACCTCCCGGGGAAGCACGGGAGAAGGCGACGGGGAGCGCCGCGCGCCGGCGTCCGCAGGCTCCCGCGCGTTCTCCGTTGCCCCGTCCGTTGACACCGGGTGCACTCGCTTCCATGATGATGGGAGCGCTCCCATAGGTGAGGTCGACACCCGTCCGCCCCGTCCGCCCCGTGCGTCACACGCCGATCGCCTCTCCGGTCGCTGATCGCCGGTCGCCGTCTGCCGGTCGCCGTCCGTTCCGGCAGTGCGGAACTCGGCCGCGGCGCTGCCGTCGGTCCATGCGGCCGAGCGGATCGGCGCCCGTTCTCCTCCCGTACCGCCGCGCACCGTGAAAGGATTGTCATGCTCACGCAAATACGCCGGGCTCGTGCCGCCGGTAGCGGTACCGGCCGCGTCCCCCGCACCGCGGCCGCCTCAGCCGCCGCGCTCGCCCTGCTGTCCCCGCTCGGCGCGGCCGGCCCGGCGTCCGCCGCCGGACCGGAGGCCCCCGCGGCGGACGCCGCCGTCCAGGTCAACACCCAGGCCGCGCTGGGGCACCTGCCCGACACCGCCCGCGGCGTCAACGCCGCCGTCTGGGACTCCCACATGAACGATCCCGAGGTCGCCGACCTGATGAAGGCCGCCGACGTCGGAGCGATGCGCTACCCCGGCGGTTCCTACGCGGACATCTACCACTGGCAGACGCACACGGCACCCGGCGGATACGTGGCCCCCGGCACCGGCTTCGACGCCTTCATGGGCACCGTAAGCGCCACCGGCGCCCAGCCGATCCTGATCGCCGACTACGGCTCCGGCACCCCCGAGGAGGCCGCCGACTGGGTCCGCTACGCGAACATCACCAAGAAGTACGGCGCGCGGTACTGGGAGATCGGCAACGAGATCTACGGGAACGGCCACTACGGCAGCGGCTGGGAGCACGACGACCACGCCGACAAGAGCCCGGGCGAGTACGCCCGCCAGGTCCGCGCCTACGCCGAGGCCATGAAGGCCGTCGACCCGACCGTCCGGATCGGCGCGGTCCTCACCACCCCCGGGTACTGGCCGGACGGCGTCGTCGCCGAGGGCGACCCGGGCGACTGGAACAACACCGTGCTCTCCCAGGTGGCCGACGTCATCGACTTCGTGAGCGTCCACTGGTACGCGGGCGGCTCCGACACCACCGCCGAGGACGCCACGGCCGCCCTGGCCGGACTCCCCGGCGAACTCCGGGAGGTGCGCCGCCAGATCGACAGGTACGCGGGCGCCGACTCACCGCGGATCGGCATCGCCCTGACCGAGGTCAACACCAACACCGGCGGCGCCCGGCTCACCGCCCGCCCCAACGGCCTCTTCGCCGCCGACGCGTTCATGACCGCACTGGAGAACGGCGTCTTCACCGTCGACTGGTGGAACACCCACAACGGGGTGGACCGGATCACCACCGTCGACGGCGAGACCGACTACGGCGACATGGGCATGCTCTCCAGCGGCGGCTGCTCCGACGACGTCTGCGAACCGGCCCCGAACACCCCCTTCCACCCCTACTACGGCATGAAGATGACCAGCGAGCTCGGCACCGCGGGGGACACGCTGGTCGCCGCCGACTCCTCCGCCCGGGACATCGCCGCCCACGCCGTGCAGCGCCGCGACGGGCGCCTGAGCGTCCTGCTCGTCAACCGGAACCCCGACGCCGCCCGGACCGTGGACCTCTCCTACGACGGCTTCACCCCCTCCGGCACCGCACCCGAGGTCAGCCGGTACGCGCCCGGTGACGGCGACGTCACCGCCGTCACCGGCGACGGCGCGTCCGCCTCCCGGGTCACCGTGCCGGCGCAGGGGATGCTCGCCCTCACCCTCACGCCGCGTGCCGGCACCGGACCCGCAGCCTCCGCGGCACAGGCGCCGGGCACGCCGCTGCTGGAGGCGGTGACCGACACCACCGCCCGGCTGTCCTGGCAGGGGTCCCAGGGCGCCGCCCGCTACCTCGTCCAGGCCCGCGAGGGCACCCACACCTGGCTGGTCGGCGAGGCCACCGGCACGTCCGTGACCCTGCGGAACCTCCCCCCGGGCAGCACCCACACGGTCAACGTGCTGGCGGCCGACGCCGCGGGACGCCTCTCCGCCCCGTCCGCACCGCTGACCTTCACCACCGGAACCCCGGCGGACGCCGCCTGCGCGGTGACCTACCACCCCGACACGAGCTGGGGGAACGGCTTCGTGGCGACGGTCACCGTCCGGAACCTCGCGGACACCCCGATCACCGGCTGGACCGTCGACTGGGACTGGCCGTCCGACGGGCAGTCGGTGTCCTCCGGCTGGAACGCCGGCTTCCACCAGTCCGGCCGGCACGTACGGGTGACCGCCCCCGAGGGCGCCGGGCCACTGGCCCCCGACGGCGGGTCGGCGGCCTCGTTCGGCTTCGTCGGCGCCAACGACGGCCCCAACCCGCAACCGACCGTCATCCGCCTCAACGGCACCGTCTGCTCGGGCGGCTGACCCCGTCCGGCCGACCCCGTCCGGCCGACCCCGTCCGGCCGACCCCGTCCGGCCGACTCCGCCAGGCCGACCCCGCCAGGCCGACCCCGTCCGGCTCCGGAGCCGGACGGGGTCGGCCTGGCGGAGTCGGAGTCGTCCGGCGGCTGAACCTGTCCGTCACCCCGGAATCGCCTGCTCCCCCCAGCACACCACCCGCACACCCCTGCTCCGCTGGCGTTGCAGCCGGCCGATCAGGGCGCGTGGGAGGGGGCGAGCACCTCGTCGAGCCAGTCGAAGACGCGTTGGTTGAAACGCGAGCGGTTCCAGCTCTCGCAGTGGCCCGCCGCCCCCTCGGCGGCGGAGAAGCGCATCAGCGTCTTCGGGCACCGCAGCGCCCCGTACAGACGTTCCGCCTGGCCGGCGAGTTGATCGCCCTCGGCCAACGCGACCAGCGTGGGACAGGCGATGCGGTCGACGACGTCGGACAGCCGGTAGCGGCCGGACTCGACCACGTACTCGCCCAGGCTTCCCAGGCCGTGCACCCACAGCGCACGCCGGACCAGCTTCCAGCGCGCGACCGGGTGCTCGACCACGGGAGCGAGGTGCGCGTCCAGCTCCGCGGGGTCCACGTCCGGCAGTGCGTCCCGCAGATCCCGTGGAAGCGGCAGCGCGTCCGTGACGCTGTCCAGCAGGTCCCACAGTCCGGGGTCCGCCACCAGCGCGGCCACCCGCGGTTCGCCGCTGACACCCCGTGGGGCGAGGTAGCCGCCGAAACTCCAGCCGATCACCGCCAGCCGGGTGCCGTCCACGCCCGGGAGCGTCACGGCGTGGTCCACGACGGCCCGGAGCACCGTCTCCCAGTCGGGACGCATGGTCAGACCCTGGTGGACCAGGGCCAGACCCTGGCCGGGCCCGTCGACCAGCAGGCAGTGATAGCCGCGCCGCACGGCCGGCTGGGCGTGGGCCCAGTACATCTCGTGCACGTCGGAGTCGTAGCCGTTGACCGCGATGACGGTGGGCCGGGGACCACGCCCCGGGGCGTGGTCCCGCGCCGGACAGAAGTAGCCGTCGAGGAAGCCCCCCTCGAACGGCACCCGGACCGGCCGCAGCGGCGGATCGCACAGCTCGGCGAAGCGGGCGAAGCAGTCCCGCTCGTTCCGTGCCGCCTCGGTGAGCCGGGGATCCACCGGAAGGCCGAACAGGGGATAGTACGAGACGCGCAGATAGGTGGCGGCCCGCAGCCAGGCCTCCCGGGCGCTCACCCGGTGGCCGGCCCGGTCGCTCTCCTCCGCCCACCCCCGCACCATGGCCGCGGTTCCGGTCCACTCCCGGTACCAGCCGTCGCTGTCGCCGTCGGTGATCCGCGCGGCCGTTGCCGCGCACTCGCCGTACTCCGCGCCACCGCCGGTCATCGTCGTCAGCGCGCGCTCGAGGAACATCTGGAACAGGGCGTCGTCGAAGAGCTTCACCGAGAGATCCCCGCGCTCGTGCCGTCATGCCCGGCCGGTAGGCCGCCTTCCCCGCCGGGCCGGCGGGGCATGTCTGTCTAGCACTGCCGCACCGGGGCCGCGGCCGCTTGCACCGGCAGTGGGCGTGGCGCCGTGCGCGGGCCGGGGCGCGCGGGGCCGGTCGGAGCGGGCGGAGCCGGCGGAGCGCCCGGGGCGTGCGGGACCGGCCGGGGCGCCCGCCCCGCCCGCCCCGCCCGCAGCCCGCGGGACCGCCGGGGCGGGTACGCCGTGCGACGGACCTCGATGGCCCGATGCGGTGACGTCCGGCACCGGCCCGCCTGCCGGGCGCCGTCCGCCGGGGAGTCAGCCGTTGGCGCGGGGCCGGTCGGCCGCGGTGTCCCGTCGTCCGTTGCCGCCCGAGCCGCCTGGAGCCCCGCATGCCGATCACCACCGCACGCCACGCCGTCCCCCCGAGACCGAGACGGAGAACGAGACCGAGACCGAGGCTGAGGCCAAGGGGCAGGGTCGCAGCCCTGCTGGCGGCCGCGGTCGTCCTGCTGGCGGGGACGTCCTGCTCGCGCGGCGCGGTGACCGAGAGCGCGGGGACCCGGCTGTCCTCCCGGGGGGCGACCTCCCCCACCGGTGGTGCGGGTACCGCCGAGCAGCTCGACGCCGCGGTCCGGCAGGTGATGCGCACGACCGGTGTGCCCGGGGTGATCGTGGGACTGTGGATTCCGGGACAGCCCGGCTACGCCCGCGCGTTCGGCGTCGCCGACAAGCGGACCGGCACGCCCATGACGACGGACATGCACATGCGTATCGGGAGCGAGACGAAGACCTTCACCGTCACCGGCATCCTCCAACTCGTCGACCAGGGAAAACTGGGCCTCGACGACCCCGTCTCTCGCTACGTCTCGGGCGTGCCGGAGGGCGACAGGATCACGCTGCGGGACCTGGCCCGCATGCAGAGCGGGCTCTTCGACTACACCAAGGACCCGGACTTCGACGCCGCCGTGGCGAAGAACCCCGAACGGGTCTTCACCGCGCGGGAACTCCTCGGCTACTCCTTCGGACACCCCCTGGACTTCGCTCCCGGAACACAGCTCGTGTACTGCGACACCAACACGGTGCTGCTGGGACAGGTGCTGGAGAAGGTCAGCGGCCAGAGTCTCGCCGACTACCTCCGCGACCACGTGCTCGACCCCCTCGGCATGGACCAGACCCTGTACCCGGCGGACGCGCGGATCCCGGCCCCGTACGCGCACGGCTACACCACCCAGACCCAGGACGGGAAGGAGACGGACGCCACGCACTGGAGCCCCTCCGACGCGAACGCCGCCGGCGCGATGATCTCCACGCTCGGCGACCTGCACACCTGGGCACCCGTCGTGGCCACCGGAACGCCCCTGATCGCGCCCGCGACCCAGAAGCAGCGCCTGCAGACGGCCACCAGCCCTGACTTCCCCGGGGCCGGCTACGGGCTCGGCCTGTTCACCGCCGACGGCTGGGTGGGTCACAACGGTTCGATCCCCGGCTACCAGAGCCTGACGCTGTACCTGCCGTCGCAGAAGGCCACCATGGTCGTGCTGCTCAACAGCGACACGCCGTACCAGGGAACGGACCCCAGCACGCTGTTCGGCACCGCCGTCACCACGGTCGCCACCCCCGGCCACGTGTTCCGCCTGGGCCCCGAGGGCGGGACGTCGGCCCCGCCCTCGGCCGGATAGCGCAGGGAGCCGTCCGCCCCGGCGTTCCCCGGAGCCGTCCGCCCCGGCGTTCCCCGGGGTCTGCCGGACAGACCCGGTGGAACCCGGCCGCGGCGCCCGTCGACCTGCGGGTGAGCGCGAGGAGAGATACAAGTGAGAAGGAAGCCCACACGGCGCACACGACGTATCGCCACCCTGCGGTCTCTGCTGAGTCCCCCAGGACCCGAGGGTACGCGGCAGGAGGGGCGATGAATGAACATGGACAACACTGGCTCCCCCGGACACACCCCCGACCCCTTGCCGGGCCCAGACTCCGTACCGGGCCCCGACCCCGACCCCGGCCCCGACCCCTTCCCCGACGACGTCACCTCGGCCACGGCGGTCATCGACGCCCGGGGAGTCGTGACGGGGTGGAGCCCCGACGCCGAGCGGCTGCTCGGATACCGCCACCGGGACGCCATAGGGCTCCCGGCGGTCCGCCTGCTCGACGGGAACGCCGAGGCCATGTCCGACGACACGGCGGATCCCGCCGCTGTCCTCGAGGGACGCCTCGGCGGGCCAGTCCTGCTGAGGCGCCGGGACGGCCGCCGCCTGGAAGCCGCTCTGCGGGCCTACGCGTCGCTCGACCAGGAGGGCAACGCGCAGTGGCTCGTCGTGGCCGAATCGCCTCGGCGGCCGCGTCTGCACCGGGAGCCGCGCCCGCGCGAGGACGAGGCGACGACGGAGGAAGCCTTCGCACAGTGCCACCTGCCCCTGATGATCTTCGACGCCGAGTTGCGGGCCCAGCGCGGCAGCGTCGGCGCGACCCGCGAGCTGGGCCTCACGGAGGACCAGCTGCGGGGCCGGCGCGTCATCGACATCCTGCCTCCCCACGTCTGCACCACCGTCGAGGAGGGCATGCGCCGGGTGTTCGAGACGGGAGAACCGGAACGGTTCCAGATCCGCGGCCGGCCGCGGCACGGATCGCACGAGAGGCACTGGGCGGTGTCCGTGTCCCCGCTGAGGAACCCGGCGGGGCGGGTGCGACACGTGGAACTCATCGCGCTCGACGTCACCGAACAGCACCGGGCCCGGGAGCGGCTCGCACTGCTGAACGACGTCAGCGCCCAGGTGGGCAGCACCCTCGACGTGATGCACACGGCACAGGAGATGGCCGACATGGCTGTCGGGCGGCTCGCCGACTTCATCAGCATCGACCTGTCGGACGAACTGTTCCGCGGCGTCGAGCCCGGCCCCTCCGCCACGGGCTCCGTCGCGCTGCGCCGCGCCGCACAGCGGTCCGTCCTCCCCGGCACCCCCGAGGGGGTGATCCACCCCGGCGAGGTGGACCGCTACCCGGAGTCCTCACCCCCCGCCCGCTGCCTGACCACGGGGCGGTCGTCGCTGCACCGCACCCTGGACGAGGCCATCGAGAGCTGGCAGGTCGCCGACCCCGAGCGGGCGCGGAAGGTCCGCGACTTCGGGATGCACTCGATCATGGTCGTCCCGCTGCGCGCCCGCGGCATCACGCTCGGCGTGGCCGTGCTCGTCCGCCACCGACGCCGGGAGTCCTTCGACGAGGACGACCTGCTCCTCGCCGAGGAGATCGCCGCCCGTGCCGCAGTGGCCGTGGACAACGCCCGCCGCTTCACCCGCGAGCGGACCACCGCCCTCGCCCTGCAGCGAAGCCTGCTGCCGCAGCGGCTCGCCGCCCAGGCGGCCGTGGAGGTCGCCTTCCGCTACCTTCCGGCCCGGTCCCGGGCAGGACTGGGCGGCGACTGGTTCGACGTGATCCCGCTGTCCGGCGCCCGAGTGGCCCTGGTCGTCGGAGACGTGGTCGGCCACGGCCTGCGCGCCTCCGCCACGATGGGGCGGCTGCGGACCGCCGTGCGCACCCTCGCGGACGTCGACCTGCCCCCCGAGGAACTCCTCGTCCACCTCGACGACCTGGTCACCCACCTCAGGACGGAGGAGGACGCGGCTGCGGACCCCGAGATGGAGATCGTCACCGATCTCATCGCCACCTGCCTGTACCTGGTCTACGACCCGGTCACACGCCGGTGCTCCGCCGCCGGCGCGGGCCACCCCCCGCCCGCCGTGGTCACGCCGGACGGGAAGGCCGAGTTCGTCGACCTCCCCGCCGGGCCGCCGCTCGGAGTGGGCGGGCTGCCTTTCGAGGCGATCGAATGGGAGGTGCCCCGAGGCACCGGCCTCGTGCTCTACACGGACGGTCTCGTCGAGGTCCCCGAACACGACCTCGGCCGGGGCATGGCGCTGCTGCGCCGCCACCTGGAGCGGTCCACCCGCTCGCCGGAGGCCACCTGCGACGACCTGATCCGGAGCCTGCTCCCCGCGCAGCCGTCGGACGACGTCGCCCTGCTCATCGCCCGCACCCGGGCCTTCGACGCGGAACAGGTCGCCACCTGGGACCTGCCCTCCGACCCGGCCGCCGTCGCCGACGCCAGGGACAAGGTCTCCCGCCGGCTCGCGGACTGGGGGCTGAGCGAGGTGGACTTCACCGCCGAGCTGGTGGTGAGCGAACTCGTCACCAACGCGATCCGGTACGGCGCCCCTCCCATCCGGCTCCGCCTGATCCACGACACCGTGCTCATCTGCGAGGTCTTCGACGGCAGCAGCACCGCCCCGCACCTGAGGCGAGCGCGCATGCTCGACGAAGGCGGGCGCGGCCTGCTCCTCGTCGCCCAGTTCGCCGAACGCTGGGGCACCCGCCACATGGCCGGCGGCAAGGCGATCTGGGCGGAGATCGGCATCCAGAACGGGGCCTTCTGACGGTGCCCGACCGCGCGACCGGGGTCAGCGCCGGCACGGCAACGGATATGGGCGGCGCGCCACTCGCACGGCACGGCAGGATTCGGCCCTGCGACACCCGCTTGCCCGGGCCCGGGCAGGACTGGGCGGCGACCGGTTCGACGTGATCCCGCTGTCGGGCGCCTGGGTCGCCTGCGTCTGCGTACCGGAGCCGCAGCCCGGGCCCGGTGCAGTGCTCGGCGTGCAGCCGGTCGTCACACGTCCGGTCGCGTCGTGGTCGTGGGCACGGGTCTACCCGTCCACCCGAGCGCGCGGCGCGCTCCTCCGGCGCACGGGCCCCGGAGCCCGGCCGTCCCGCTCAGAGAATGCCGCGTTCGCTGGCACGGGCCAGTGCCTCCACGCGGTTGCGAGCGCCCAGCTTCTCCAGCGTCCGCTGCAGATACGTCTTGACCGTGTTCCGGGTGAGCCCCAGCACGTCGGCGATCTCCGGGTTCGTCTCGCCCATCGCCACCCTGCGCAGGATCTCGTACTCGCGGCGCGTCAGCCCGCTCTCCTTGAGCCGCCGGTTCAGCAGCACGCCGAGGAGATGGGCGGGACTGGTGCGGAACACCAGTTCCCCGGCGTTGACCCGTCGCACGACGTCCACAAGATCGGACCGCTGGGCGTCCTTGATGACGACGGCATGCGCCCCCGCCCCGAGCGCCTCCTCCAGGGCCGCGTGCTCCGGGTACGCGGTGAAGATCACGATCTTGACGCCGGGGACATGGGTGCGCAGCTCCCTGATCACCTCAGGAGCAAGCATGTCGGGCAGCCGCAGATCGAGGAGTACGACGTCCGGCCTCAGCCGTTCGACCTCACTGATCGCCTCCCGCCCGGAACACGCGTATCCCGACACCGTGATCCAGGATGCGTTGCCCAGCGCCATGGCTACGCCGTCGCGGACGATCGGATGGTCGTCCACGACCAGTACGCGTACATCCGGTCCGGTCACGTCGGTACCCATGCCTGGACACTCACGCCGCCGTCCTCGTTGCGGCCCACCCGCGCCTCGCCGCCCACCCGCCCCAGGCGCTCGGCCATGGCGGCCAGGCCGAGCCCGCCCGGCGGCGGGTCGCCCGGGGGCAGGCCCACACCGTCGTCGGCGATGGTCACGCAGACCCCCGCGGAGTGCGTGAAGACGCTCACCACCACAGAGCGGGCCCGCGCGTGCTTCTCCACGTTCAGCAGTGCCTCACGCACCGCGTCGGTCAGCGCCCTGAGCCTGGCCGACGGGAGGCCGGGCACCTCAGTGACGACGAGGAGCCGGGCAATGACCCCGGTGCGCTCCTGGAACGCCCGGCAGTGGCCGCGCAGCGCGACGCCGAGGGCGACCTCCTCCGGCGGTGCGTGCAGCGCGTGCAGCGACACCCGCAGCGCCGCGGCGGCGTGTACCGCCTGCTCCTCCAGTTCGGTGAGGCGTGCCTGCACCGCGTCCCCGGTGGGCAACTGGCCGGCCAGCGCGCGGATACCGGCCCCGAGGGAGAAGAGCATGGCCCCCACCGTGTCGTGCAACTCCAGCGCCAGCCTGCGCCGCTCCTCGTGCACGGCGGTCTCCGCCGCGTGGCGGGCCCGCTCGGCGACGACTGCGGCCGCCGCGGCCCGGCTGGCCGCCTTCTGAAGGGACTCTGCCGTCCGGTCGCCGAACGGGCAGGTCTCCCTGTTGGAGCCGTACAACACACCGAGCAGCCGGCCCTCGTGGATCACGGGAACCGCGATCATCGCGCCCAGGCCCTCGGTCTCCGCCTGGGCGTTGAAGTGGTGGGTGATGGTGTCGGAGCGGCGGTAGTCACTGACCCACAGCGGAGACCGCCGCAGCATCACCTGCCCGCCGAGCCCGCACCCGGTCGGAACGACGAGACCGTCGACGGCGGGCGTGCGCGCGTTCACCGTGTGCCCGAGCACCAGCCGGTCCTCGCCGTCCGGCTCACCCACCCAGGCCACGTCCACGCCCGTGAGGTCCGGAACCTCGTCCACGATCCGGCGCATGGCGACGGAGCGGTCGAGCAGTGCGAGGATCTGGCTGTATCCCTCGGTCAGCTCGAACAGCGTGTTCGGCATCGGCCGAGTCCGCCTGCTGTCTGGCACGTCAGCCATCGTAGGTGCCTCCCGCCCGGCGGACCAGAAGCGGACTGCTCCGCACGAGTGCGCACATCCTGGCCCGCCCCCGCGGCCCTTGCCATCTCCGAATGGAGACCTCCGAAGGAATACCTCCTCCTGGAGCTACCCGGAGCCGTCCCCGAAACCCAGGATCACGCCCAGGGCCACCCAGGCGCTGGAACGACGGAGGCCGGATGCTCCCGGTATGCAATCTGAAAGTGCGCTACGGCGGTGCCGTGCTCGCCGGCGACGGGGTGGTGCTCGTGCCCGAGGGACGCCGCGTGTTCACCGGGCTCACCGTGGCCGAGAACCTGCGGGCGGGCGGTTTCGCCGTGAAGGACCGGGCATGCCGCGCTGCGGCGGCCGACCGCGTGCGCGACCTCTTCCCGCTGCGCCGCGAGCGGCGTGACCAGCGGGCCGGCCTCCTCGCGGGAGGACAGCAGCAGACGCTCGCCGTCGGTCGGGCTCTGACGGCCCGCCCGCGGCTGCTGCTCGTCGACGAGCCCTCGCCGGGGCCGGCCCCGTACGGCTACGCCCAGGGCGGGATCACGGCCAAGATCCTCGAGACCGCCTGCGAGAACGAGGACCTCACCAGGAAGGGCCTTCTCGCGGCCCTGAAGAACATGTCCCGGGTGGACACCGGCGGCCTCGTCGCACCGCCGGACTTCGGCGACTCGGGGCGGATCCCCGCGCGCGAGACGTACCTCCTCAAGCCGGACGCCGAGACCGAGGGCGGCGCGAAGGTCGTCGAGGAGCCTTTCACCTCCGAGCCCGGTGCCACCTACCAGCACGGCTGAGGGCCCGTCACTACCGAAGGAATCACACCGAATGTCCAGCACCACTTCCTTGCCCGGCGCCAAACCCGCGCCCAGTGCCACCCACTTGCCCAGCACCATGCAGCCCAGGCCGCTGCTGGTCCGCCGGCTGCTGGAGCACGGCACGACCCTGCACAGCGGCAGTGAGGTGATCACCGCCACCGACGCGGGCACCAGGACGGCCACGTACGCCGAGGTGGGCCGCAACGCCGCCCGGCTCGCCCACGCGCTGGCCGGCCTCGGCGTGGGGCCGGGCGACCGGGTCGCCACCTTCATGTGGAACAACCAGGAGCACCTGGAGGCCTACCTGGCCGTGCCCGCCATGGGCGCCGTGATCCACCCCCTGAACATCCGCCTCTTCCCCGAGCAGATCACCTACATCGCCGACCACGCCGAGGACACCGTCGTCATCGTCGACAGCTCCCTGCTGCCGGTCTTCGCGGCGCTGCTGCCCGAGATGCGCACCGTGCGGCACGTCATCGTCAACAGGCAGCCGGCGGGCGCCGAGGCCCCGCCCGAGGCCCCCGGGGTGAGCGTCCACGACTACGCGCGACTGCTGGAGGACCGGCCCGGGACCTACGACTGGCCGGACGTGGACGAGAACCAGGCGGCCGGCATGTGCTACACATCCGGCACCACGGGCAACCCCAAGGGCGTCGTCTACAGCCACCGTTCGCTCTACCTGCACTCACTGGGCATCAGCCTGCCCGACCTGATGAACATCTCGGCCGCGGACCGGCTGCTCGTCATCGTCCCGCAGTTCCACGCCCAGGCCTGGGGCCTGCCCTATGCCGCGTTCCTCACCGGCGCCTCGCTCGCCATGCCGGACCGCTACCTCGCCCCCGCGCCTCTCGCCGCGTTCATCGCCGCCTCCCGCCCCAACAAGGGAGCGGGCGTGCCCACGGTGTGGCAGGGGCTCGCCGGCCATGTCCAGCAGCACCGGGACGCGGACATCTCCAGCCTCCGCGAGGCCGTCGTCGGCGGCTCCTCCTGCCCGCCCTCCCTGATGCGCACCTATGAGGAGGAGTTCGGCATCAGGCTGCTGCACGCGTGGGGCATGACCGAGATCTCCCCGCTCGGTGCCCTGGCCCGCGAACCCGAGGGCACCCAGGGTGAGGACGCCTGGCGCTACCGCCTCAGCCAGGGCAGGTTCCCGGCCCCCGTCGAGGCCCGGCTGATCGGCCAGGACGGCGCCGTCCTGCCCTGGGACGGGCGCAGCGTCGGGGAACTGGAGGTGCGCGGCCCGTGGATCACCGGCTCCTACCACCTCGACGACGACCCGGAGAAGTTCCACGACGGCTGGCTGCGCACCGGTGACGTCGGCACCATCACGGCGGACGGCTTCCTCACCCTCACCGACCGGGTCAAGGACGTCATCAAGTCCGGCGGCGAGTGGATCTCCTCCGTTGAGCTGGAGAACCACCTCATGGCGCACCCCGCGGTGGCCGAGGCCTGCGTGGTCGGTGTCCCCGACGACAAGTGGGGCGAGCGGCCGCTGGCCGCGGTGGTGCTCAGGGACGGCAGCACCGCCGCACACGGGGAACTACGCGGCTTCCTCGCCGGGAAGGTCGCCCCATGGCAGTTGCCCGAGCGCTGGGCCTCGGTCGCGGAGGTGCCCAAGACCTCGGTCGGCAAGTTCGACAAGAAGGCGCTGCGCAAGAGCTACGCGGCAGGGGAGCTGGCCGTCGACGTCATCGACTGAGCCGGGGAACACCCCGGTGCACCCCGCTCCTCGACGGCTTCCCGACGAACCATCACCCGATAGGACGGTCCATGAGCCGCATCACCCCGCCCCCGCACCGGGATCCCCATCCGACCTCGGCCCTGTACCTGAGCCGGCTCGACCACGAGTACCTGTACTCCGACGCTGAGCTTCGCCAGGCCGTCACCGACACCGTCGCGGCCCTCGGCGGTACGTACGCCGTGGACCGCCAGTACTCCGACGCCCTGCACACGGAGCTGACGCGAGACCGGGACCGGTGCGAGGCGCGGCGGAGCCGGGCCCTTCGCACGGCACGGGAGCCGGCCCGCGAGTGGGCCGGTGGCGCTCGCCGCATCGGCGCCGCAGTCCCGGCCGGTGGCCGCCCCGCGCCGATCAGAGGGGCGTCATGAGCCCGGCCCCGACACCTCCGGCACGGGAACCCGATCCCCGGCACGGGTTCGGCCCCTGGGGCGCGCCGGGCGGGTCCGGTGTGCCGCGGGCGGGTGGGCCGCCGCGGCCCGCCCGCGGCGGCCCGTCGTGGCCGGCCGACCGGTGGAGCGGACCCCATCCGCCGCAGGCGCCGGGCCCCGCCGGCCCGGGACCCGCCCATGGTGTCCACCCCCCGGGCCCCGGAGCCGGCGCCGGGCCCCACCCGTCCCCTGACCCCGGCTCCTGGGCCGAGCCGGCGCCGTCTCCGTCGTTCCCGCCGTGGGAACGGGCCGTCCGCCGCACGCCGTTCCCGTCCCCCCTCGAGCAGCTCCAGGACGACCCGGCCCTGTCGCGGCTCCGGGAGGCCCGCGGGCGCCCGGTCCTCACCGTCGCCGGCGCCCTCGTCGCACTGTTCCTGCTGAGCGGCGTGCTGGCGGGCGAGGCGCGCGACTTCATGGCCGTACACCTCGCGGGGCCGCTGAACATCGGCCTGGCGCTGAGCCTGCTCCAGTGCGCCACCACCGGCTGGGCGGTGTGGTGGTACGGGCGCCACGCCAGGACATCCATCGACCCGGACAGCGCGCGTGTGAGGGCCCGGCTGGACGAACTGGAAGAGTGGGGGAACACCCGATGACCGCTGCCGTCCAACCGGCCGACTCCGGCTTCCCCGTGCTCGTCGTCTTCGCGGCCTTCGTGTGCTGCGCGCTCTTCCTCGCCATCTGGGTCACCATGGACCGGGCCACGCCGGGTGACTTCTACGTCGGCGACGGCCTTCTCACCTCGACGCGGAACGGCTTCGCCCTGTTCGGCGACTACATGTCGGCCGCGACCCTGCTCGGTTCGCCCGGTGTGCTCGCGCTGACGGGCTACGACGGAATCGCCTACTTCCTGGGCCCGATCGTCGCCTGGATCGTGATCCTGTTGCTGATCGCGGAGCCGTACCGCAGCACCGGGCGCTACACCATCGGCGACAGCCTCGCGCGGCGGCTGCGCCCGCGGGCCGTGCACCTGGCCGCGGGACTCGCCACCCTCGTCATCTGCCTGGTGTACGTGATCGCGCAACTGGTGGGCGCCGGATCGCTGGCGGCGCCGATCCTCGGCCTGGACGGAACGGGGAGCCGGCAGATCATGGTCGGCTCGCTCGGCATCCTGATGATCATCTACGTGGTGATCGGTGGTATGCGGGCCACGACCATGGTCCAGGTGATCAAGGCGGTCCTGCTGCTGGGGGGCGGGGGCTACCTCGCGATTCGGGTCATGACGGAGGTCGGCTGGAACCCCGCGGGGCTGCTGGACCGGGCCGCGGCCCACAGCGGACTCTCCGACGCCTTCCTCCAGCCGGGCGTGCGCTACGGGGATGACCGCGTCGGAAGACTCGACTCGCTGAGCCTGCAACTGGCGGTGGTCCTCGGTGCGGCCGGCCTGCCGCACCTGCTGATGCGGCTGGGCGCGGTGCGCACGGCGCGCGAGGCACGCGTGTCGGTGACCATCGCGGCCTGGCTGACGCTGGTCTTCTGTCTGCTGGCCGCGGTCCTGGGCTTCGGCGCGGTGGCGCTGGTCGGCCGGGACGCCATCGCCGCCGACAGCGCGACAGGCAACTCCGCGGTGCTGCTGCTGGCCGAGTTCCTCGGCGGGGCGTTCCTCATCACGCTCATTTCGTGCGTCGCCTTCATCACGATCCTGGCCGTGGTCGCCGGGCTGGTCCTGACCGCGTCGACCGCACTGGCGCACGACCTCTACCAAATGGGGCTGATGCGCGGCAGGGCGTCGGAGAGGAGCGAACTCCTCGTCGCCAAGGGCGGAGTGCTGCTGGTGGGCGTCACCGCGACCGGCCTGTCGCTGTACGCCCAGGGTCAGAACATCTCGTTCCTGGTGGGCCTGGCCTTCGCCATCGCCGGGTCCGCGATCCTGCCGGCACTGCTGTACAACCTGTACTGGAAGGGCTTCACCAGCAAGGGTGCGCTGTGGAGCGTCTGCGGGGGGCTGCTTTCCTCGGTGGTACTGGTGCTGCTCTCCCCGGCCCTGTCGGGAAGTCCGACAGCCCTGCTCCCCGACCGGGACTTCGCCGTCTTCCCGCTCGGCAATCCCGCCGTGGTCTCCATCCCGCTCGGCTTCCTGCTGGGCTGGCTGGGATCACTTCTCGACTCCCGGGAACCGGGCGGGGCGCCGTACGCGGAGACGGAAGTCCGGGTTCTCGCCGACGTGGGGGCCGCCGCAACGGAGACGAACCCGGGGTAGTCACCGGGTTCCGCGGCCGGCCGGGCGCCCAGGAACCGCCGGGCGGCCGCCACGACAGGTGCCCCCGGGCGCAGCACGAGCGACGACCGTCAAGTTGCCCACCTGTGCGCGACAGACGAGGGACGGGGCAGGTCGGCCGCGCGGCTCGGACGGGCCTGTCCCGCCATCGCCGCCCGGCACGCTCTGCCACTGCAACGCCGCGTGTGCGTCAGGCGTCCGGCGTCCGGCGTCCGCCGTCCGGGCCCGTGCCGCCTGTGTGTTCGGTTTCGGACGGTCGAACGGCTCCGGTGTGGTGCCCCGCGCACGGCACGTGACAGGCCGGGCAACGGTCACCCGTTGCCTGCGACGCGACCCCCGCGGGCGGCGGAGGCGCACCGGCGCGGTCCCCCTCGCCGGGCCACCGGCGTCTCATGCGTCACCCGCCTTGTGCGTGGTGCCTCAGGGGGGAGAGGAAGCCCCGGGCGGACGACTGGTCCGTCCGGCGGCGGGACCGGAGCGGGGATGAGGCACCGCGGAGCGGGTGCTGCCGGTGCCACGGTCACGTCGTGCCGGAGCGAGGGAGGCCCGCGAGCAGGCGGTGTGCCTCCAGGGCCAGGTGGATCTCGCTCGCGCCGACCGGGTCGGCCGGCGAACGCCCGGTGAGCTCCTGCACCCGCCGCAATCGGTAGGCCACCGTGTTGCGGTGGCAGTACATCCGATTGGCCGTCTCGGCCGCGGACCCGCCGGAGGCGAACCACTGGGCCAGCGTCTGAAGCAGTATGTCCCTCTCGTGCGCCGGGAGCTCCAGCACCGGGCTCAGCACCTGCCGAACGGCGTGCTCGGCCGAGTCGGGGGCGCTCACGACCATCAGCCGGACCGGCGAGTCGCCGTAGGAGGCGACCTCGCGCGTGCCCGGCTCGGCACAGGCACAGGCGAGCCGCGCCTGACGGAAGGCGGTCGGCGCGTGCTCCAGGCCATGGAAGAGGGCGCTCACCCCCACCCGCCCCGCCCCGCGCAGACGGAGCAGTTCGACGGTCCGGGAGAGCCGTCGCGAGGACCGCAGGGAGAGCAGCCCCACCTCGGCCCCGTCCTCCACCCTCCAGACCGACGAGATGTCCATCGCGCGCAGCGCGCACTCCACGTCGTGGCGTGCCTCGTCGCGCGTCGGTGCCCCGGCCGCGTCGGCGGCCTCCATGCTGACCACCGCGAAGACCCCGCGCTGCGGCAGCCGCAGCGCGTCCGCGCACTCCCACAGGTGTGTGCCCTCTTCCAGCCTGCCGTCGAGCAGCGCGGCCAGTAGCAGGCTCCTGACCTGCCGGTCCCCGTGCGCCCTTTCCGCCATGGCCTCGCGGTACGCCTCCGCCACGGCGTCCGTGAAGGCGTCGCTGACCGTCCAGACCGCGGTGGCGGCGTGCGGGATCTCCCGGGGCACCGTGTCGCCCGCCTCGGCGAGGACGCACTCCCACAGGAACCGCCCGGCGACCCGGTACGCGTGGGTGACCGCCGACAGCGGAACACCGTGTTCCGCCTTGAAGCGGCCGGTGTCGCGCGGCACGCGCAGGTCGAGGGTGTCCCGGCCCAGCTGGGTGATCATGGCGTGCAGATTGTCCGCGCAGGCCCTGCGCAGCTGGTCGTGGCCGACGTGCCAGTGGTCGCGGTAGGCGTCCTCCTCGACCGGAATCCGGTCGGCGAGGCGGTCCGCGTACCGGTCGATCCCCGGCAACAGCACATTGGTGAGGTGGCGTACGCCGTTGTCCTGGCTTACGCCCTTCTCGTGTGAGGTGAGAGTCATGCGGGCTCCCGCAGCGAGGTGAGCGGGACCGCCCGTGCGGGCTCCCGCCCCGAGGGGCCGTCGCCCGGTCACGACCGGGCCGTGTGGGCAGACTAGTCCCGCGTGGCGACTGTGGCGAGAGGGCGCCGGCCCCCGGTACACGCCACCGCGCGTACCGGGGGCCGACCTGATCCGTGGGCCCCCGCACCGACCCGTACGGCAGCGCCCGGACCTGCCCAGGCGCTCCGCCGGCCGTGTCGACGTGCGGCTCCTCCGAGGGGCCGCGATGCGAGGGGCCGCGATGCGAGGAGCCGCGATGCGGCCGTCGATCGTCTGCGGCACCGTCGTGGCCGGTCGCTCCCCCACTCTCGGCTTCGCTCGAGCGGGAGACCCCCATCGCGACACGGCCGCACAGCGACACGGCCGCACAGCGACACGGCCGCACAGCGACACGGCCGCACAGCGACACGGCCGCACAGCGACACGGCCCCGCGCTCCCTCAGGTCGCTGCCGAACCGCAGTGGACTCGGCCCGACCTGTCTAGACCCCGGTCGCCACGTCCGCCGTCCCGCGGATCAGATCGGCCGCTCGCTCCGCGATCATGATCGTCGCGGCGTTGGTGTTGCCCCGCACGACGGACGGCATCACCGAGGCATCGGCCACCCGGAGCCCCGCCACGCCGTGCACCCGCAGCTCGTGGTCGACCACCGGGCCGATGGCGCAGGTGCTGGTGGGGTGGTACAGGGTCTGCAGCACCTGCCGTGCGTAGGCGAGGAGACCGGCATCGCTGTCCGAGTCCGGCACGACGAAGTCCGCCCGGTGGTGGGCGCGCAGGGCGGGCCGTCCGGCGATGTCGAGCAGCAGCCGCAGTGCGCGTACCGCTGTCGCCTGGTCCTCCTCGGTGGCCAGGTAGTTGTGCAGGATCCGGGGCTTGGCGCTGGGCAGGGCCGAGCGCAGTGTCACCTTTCCGCGGCTGGTGGGCGTGAGCAGGACCGCGCCCATGTGGAAACCGTGATCCGTGATGGCACCGAGGCCCTCCTGGTGGAACATGGCGGGCACGGCGTGGATCTGTACGTCCGGTGCGTCGAGCCCTTCCGCGGTGCGGAAGAAGCCGCCGCCTTCGCCGACGTTCGAGGTGAGCGGACCGCGGCCCTCCGAGACCAGGAGTGCCGCGTTCTCGGCGGTCTCCGCGGTGAACAGGCCCTCGGTGTCCGTGAGGTGGACGATCGACAGGTGCGGGTGGTCCTGGAGGTTCTCGCCCACCGGCAGGTCGGCGAGGGGCGCGATGCCATGGGCCGCGAGCTCGTCGGTGGGACCGATCCCGGAGAGCATGAGGAGCTGGGGGGAGTTGTAGGCACCCGCGGAGAGGACGACCTCGCGGTCGCAGCGCAACTCCTCGGTGGTGCCGCCGTGGTCGACCTCGATGCCCGTGGCCTCGCGGCCGTCGAAGAGGATCCGGCTGCACTGCGCCCCTGTCAGCACCTCCAGGTTCGGCCGTTCCATGGCGGGACGCAGATAGGCGGCGGCCGTACTGCACCGCCGGCCGTCCCGCTGGGTCAGCTCGTAGTAGCCCACGCCCTCCTGGCTCGGGCCGTTGAAGTCGGGGTTGAACGGGTGCCCGGCCTCCTGGGCCGCCGCCACGAAGGCGTCGATCAGGGGATTGCGGGAGCGTCCGGGGTTCACCGGGAGCGGACCGCCGGCGGAGTGCCAGGCGGAGGCGCCGGCATGGTGGTCCTCGGAGCGCAGGAAGTACGGAAGGACGTCGCCCCAGCCCCAGCCCTTGGCCCCGGCGGCGGCCCAGGCGTCGTAGTCGAGGCGACTGCCGCGGATGTAGATCATGGCGTTCATCGAGGAGGACCCGCCGAGCATCCGGCCGCGGGGCAGATAGCGGCGGCGGTCCTCCAGGCCGGGCTCGGGTTCGGTGAGGTAGTCCCAGTCGTACTTGCTGCGGAAGAGTTTGCCGAACGCCGCCGGGATGTGGATTTCCTGCGCATCGTCGGCCGGGCCGGCCTCGACGAGCAGTACGCGGGTGTCCGGATCCTCACTGAGCCGGGCGGCGAGTACACAGCCGGCGGATCCCGCACCCACGATGATGTAGTCGTACATTGTGCGTCCTCTCTCGGTGGCCGCCCACGACCACCGATGGTGCAGGGGCCGGTGCCCGACAGGGGCTGGGCGGGTTCTCTGCGGATGCCGGAGGCGACAGGCGCCGGGGCAGGTCCCGGCCGGTGCGCGGCCGGTGGCCCGTCGTGCCCGGCCGTGTCCGGCCGGCGCCCGTGTCAGAGCTGGATGGCCTTGGTCTCCAGGAACTCCTCGAAGCCCAGGCGCCCGGCCTCGCGCCCCACCCCTGACTGCTTGTAGCCGCCGAAGGGGGCCAGCGGGTTGAAGGCCCCGCCGTTCACGTCGACCATCCCGGCCCGGATCCGGCGTGCGACGGCCCGCGCGCGCTCGGGGTCGCCGGACCAGACACCGCCGGCCAGGCCGTACGGGGTGTCATTGGCGATGGCGACGGCCTCCTCCTCGGTGTCGAAGGGGATGATCGACAGTACCGGCCCGAAGATCTCCTCGCGGGCGATGGTCATGTCGTTGCTGACATCGGTGAAGACGGTCGGCGCGACGAAGTACCCGGGTCCCTCCTGCGGCGTGTCGCAACCGCCCGTCAGCAGCGTGGCACCCTCGGCGACACCGGCCGTGATGTAGTCGCGCACCCGCTTGACCTGGACGTCGGAGACCATCGGACCGATCTGCGTCTCCTCGTCGAGCGGGTCGCCCACGCGGTAGCCGCTCGCCACCTCGGCGGCGATCCGGCCGGCCTCGGCGAGCTTCTCACGCGGCACGATCAGGCGGGTGAGCGCGATGCAGGTCTGCCCCGAGTTCAGGAAGCACTTGGCGACACCGTCGGTGACCGCGGTCTCCAGGTCGGCGTCCTCCAGGATGATGTTGGGAGACTTGCCGCCCAGCTCGAGCGCCACCTTCTTCACCGTCTCCGCCGCGAGCGCGGCCACCCGGCGCCCGGCGCGCGTCGAACCCGTGAACGACACCATCGCCACGTCGGGGTGGGAGACCAGCGCCTCACCGACGACCGGTCCGTATCCCGTGACGACGTTGAACACACCGGCGGGCAGGCCCACGGACTCGGCGACCTCCGCCAGCAGCAACGCGGACAGCGGGGCGACCTCCGAGGGCTTGAGCACGACAGTGCATCCGGCGGCCAGCGCGAGCGCCACCTTCAGCGACACCTGGTGCAGCGGGAAGTTCCACGGCGTGATGCAGCCGACCACGCCGACGGGCTCCCGTACGACATGGGAGTTGCCGATCTCCTCGGGACCGAAGTCGTAGCCGGCCGCCAGCCCGGCCGCCTGCTCGAAGGTGAAGACCGGCAGCCCCGACTGCAGCACACGGCTCTCCTGCACCGGGGTGCCGACCTCACGCGCCACCAGACGCGCGATCTCCTCGGCCCTGGCCTCCAGCGCCCGGTGGATCCGACGCAGGTAGTCGGCGCGGTACTCCGGGGAAGCCTGCGACCACTCCTCGAAGGCGCGGGTCGCGGCGCGCACCGCCCGGTCCACGTCCTGCGGGACGCCCGCCGGTATCGACCCGATCACCTTCTCGTCGGCCGGATTGACGACCTCGATCACCTCGGTGCTCCCGGCCGGGACCCATTCGCCGCCTATGAAGTGCTTGGTGTACGCCGTCATGAGCCGTTCTCCTTGGTCGACGTCGACGCTGTGTCCCGGCAGTGTGGGCGTGGGCTCATCGCGGGGTCGATGGAGCGGCGACCCCGGATCCGCCCGTCCGTTTGTGCATGTGCACTGCTGTGCGGGCGTGTGCGGTGCCGGTCACGGTGTGGCGCGCTCGGTCCGGGACACGGAAGCCATTCCTCGTCAATGCCATGGCCACGATGAACAGCGCGCCTCCCCCTTGAGGGTGAACGCGCTGGTCAGAGACGGCGGCTCGGCAGGATTCGAACCTGCGACACCCGCTTCAGGAGTTCGATCCGGAGTCCGTGGGCTCGGTGATGCTGACCGTCTTCCCAGCCGCACGGAGACGCTTGCGTGCGTCCTCGTCTGGTGTCGTTGACGTCAGGCATGGACGTCAGCGGGCCGTTCCCGGGGCAGCGAAAGCGGCCAGCCGCTAGGGTCGCGCGCATGGGTGCCACGACCGCCGCCATGGTCACTGCCGTCGTCGGAGTGCTCGGCACGCTCCTGGCGCCTGTGATCGCGACTTGGACGACGAAGCGCCAGCGGGCGGAAGAGAGACAGGCTGAGGAGGGAAGACGGGTCTTTGAGGAACGGCGCGCTGCGTACAGCGCCATGAACCGCGCGTCCCGTCACTTCCACACCATGCTGAAAGACGCCCTCCATCGCATGCGGGACGGTGTCTACACCGACGACGACCGCGCCCAGGTCGAGGAGGCGCGGCGGGACTACCGGGATCGCTACGCCGAAGCTCAGATGATCGTCCCTGAAGCGGTACTCAGGGCATCTCGCGAGTTGAACATCGTCCTGGCGGCGATCGACGCCACTGCCAAGCGCATTGATCGGGGTCTGGCTCGGGAAGGAGAGAACGCGGATCAGGCACTCATCGACCTGAAGGCCGCAGAACCCGCACTGACCGCCATGCGCCGGATCATGCGTGAGGACCTGGGCGTGTCTGACTAACCCTGGGCCCTGACCCGGACTCTTGGACACGGGCTATGCGGCCTGGGGCCAACCCGATCGAGGCCCACTCCGGGCCGTTGTGACAGTTCACGATCGCCAACTCCAACCACCGCAACCACACCACACGGACCCGGGCCCCCACGCCTGTCTCCGCTGGCGCAACGCCAACGCCCGCCACCCCGACGTCCTTGCCGCCCAGCGTCGAGAGCGCGCCCGCATCGGCATCCGATGGGGGCGGACGAGCAAGGACGGCGGCTCGATCATTCACTGACGTTCAACGCCGCGCAGTCCGCGACTCCCAGTTCGGACAGCACCGCCCGGAGCCGTTCCAGGGCCACAGTCGTATCCGAATCCCGACCAGACCCGACAGCGGCCCGGAACCCGAATCGGGCGACCACATCGGCAGCCACGACCGGCGGACGCCCCCGAACCCGCCCGTCGTTCGCCTCGACGGCCTGGATGCGCGGTGTGCCGCACTCCGTCCCAGGACGGATACGTCAGCTGTTCAGGCGCCGAAGAAACTCGTCCTCATCGATGACCTCGATGTCCTGCCCGGATTCCAGCAGTGCCTGGGCCCTCTTGGCCTTGCCGCTCAGCGAGTTGCCGGGCCTGAGCCCTGCCGGGGAGGCGGACACGAGGACGTCGGTCCTCTTGGTGACGTTCTCGGCCGGTTGTGCGCCGACCCCGGCGAGCCTGTGGAACGCCTCGTCCCGGGTCATGGAGTTCAGCTTCCCGGTCAAGCACACCAAAGCCCCGTACAGAGCGCCGTCCGGATCGGCGTCGAGGTCGGCACCGGGGAGAGGTTTGCGTGAACCTGCGTTGTGGCCTCTGTAGTGGCTGCCCAGCCACCCGCCCGCCGGTGTCATCCAGCCCCAACGGATCCGGTGACCATCGAGCAGGCGGTCGAGCGAGGTGGCCTCGGCGGAACGCATCGCTGCAAGCATGATCTCGGCGGCAGCTGTGGCGTCCGCACGTGCGTCATGGTGGTTGGTGAAGGTGACTCCGGCGGCATCCGCGCAGTAGGGGAGGCTGTAAGAGAGCAACTTCCACGTGCGACGGGCCACAACCTGCGAGCACGTGTACCGCAGTTCGGGCCATGCCATGGACTCGGCGTCGCAAGCGGCCCGTATGACGCTCATGTCGAACCCGGCGTTGTGGGCGACCAGTGGGAGTCCGTCGCCGAACGCCACGATGTCGGCGAGGACAGCCCTCCAGCCCGGGGCGTCCGCCACATCGGCGGGCGTGATGCCGTGAATGGCCACGTTGAACGGGTTGAACCCGCGCAGACCGGCGGGCGGCTGGATCAGCGTGCCCCAGTCACTGTCCACCCGGCCGTCGACGACCTTCGTCATACCGACGGCGCAGGGGCTACCCCTGTGCTCGTTCGCGGTCTCGAAGTCGATGGCCACCCACGAAGAGGACATGGCGTCAGATTTGCTGTCGGCCCGCTCTCGGTCAAGGGTGGTGACGACCTTTCAGCCGCAGGGAGGTCGACACTTCGACCGGAGACCGACAGACAACCGTGTGCGGCTCAATAGACCGAGGGGAATCGGAGACGGCCCCGGAGCCGTCAGCTTGGGAAGCTGCGATCATTCAGGGCTGGCCAACCACCTCGTGTCGGACCCGATGGGATAGCCGTACAACATGGGCGCACTGCGCAGTGGACCCCAACCCCTCGATCCGCGACCACGAATACCGCGTACTCCGAGTGAGATCCGCTGTGCGTCCTGCGGCGCCGGTCCGGCTGCCGCGTCAGGCGATCGACGGATCGGCCTCGTCCTCCACCGTCCACTCCGTGTCCCGCAGCAGCGCGTCCAGCATCGCGCTCGTGCCGCGCGTCACCCCCGTGAGCAACGCCGCCACCGCCAGCGCGCACAGCAGCCACGCCAGCGGTCCCGGCATCGACGACTTGGCCACCAGCAGCACCGGCAGGCACAGGAGCGTCGCCAGCACGCCGCCACCCAGTACCGGAAGGTGCACCGACGGGCGGAACTTCGCGTTGCGGGGGAGCGCCTTCGCCTTGCGGCTGGGG